>DASVMV010000426.1:0-8351 GCA_036384155.1 Micromonosporaceae bacterium | reverse complement strand
CGACTGCTCACCGCCAACCTGCTGGCCGGTGCGGCCGACAGCGCCGAGGTGGTGCGCCTGGTCCGCACCCATCGGGTGGACGTGTTGACGCTGCAGGAGTTCACTCCTCGGGCCCAGGAGCAGTTGCACCGCAACGGCCTGACCGCGCTGCTTCCGTACCGGCAGGCCACCCCGGAGGCGGGCACCACCGGTTCGGCGGTCTACTCGCGCTTCCCGCTCACCAAGGGTGGGACCCGGCGGAACGAGGGTGGGTTCAATCAGGCGTACGGGTCCCTCGCCGTGCCCGGCGCGCCGCCGGTGCTGGCCGAGTCCGCCCATCCGATGGCTCCGTACGCGATATCGGTGCTGCCCTCCTGGTGGAGGGACCTGCGCGCGCAGCCGCGTGCGATGCCGGAGGGTCCGCTGCGGGTGCTCGCCGGCGACTTCAACGCCACCCTCGACCACGCGGCGCTGCGGGCGCTGCTCGACACCGGATACGTCGATGCCGCCGCCGCCGCGGGCGCCGGCCTGGCCGGCACCTGGGGGCCGTACGACGGGGATCCCATCCCGCCGGTCGTCATCGACCACGTGCTGGTCGACCGGCGCATCGGAGTACGTGCGGTCTCGGTGCATCCGCTGCCCGGCAGCGACCACCGGGCCGTCTTCGCGGAGTTGCGGCTGCCGCCGCGGTGACCCTGGACGCCGAGGCCGCCCTCGCCTGATCAGGCCGGTAGGACAGATTGGCGCGATCCGAGGTGTTTGGATCGACGCGGCGGGGTACATCGATACGGACAGTGCAGTCGATGTCGAGAAGAGGAGTGAAAGCCATGGAACGGCTCGACCCTCAGACGACCCCGTACAACCCGCAGGATTCCACGTTCGACAGTGGGCAGGCAGCGTATACGGGCGGGACGCCTTCGGGCGCCTTTGACCCGTGGTCCTACCGCGACGACGCCGGGATGACCGGCGCCGACCTCGTCGGCTACAAGGTGGAGGCGACCGACGGCGGCATTGGCAAGGTCGACATGGCCAGCAATGACGTCAACGCCAGCTACCTCGTGGTTGACACGGGTCCGTGGATCTTCGGCAAGAAGGTCATGCTTCCGGCCGGCGTGGTGAACCGCGTCGACCACGAGGAGCAGCGGGTCTTCGTCGACCGGAGCAAGGACGAGATCAAGGCCGCTCCGGAGTTCGACGCGGACACGCACGCCGATCCTGCGTACCGGGACAAGCTCGGTGGCTACTACAGCACGCCGTACGGCACGCCGGGTTCGACTGTCCCCCGGGACCGGATGTAACCGCTCGTTCCTTCGGGCGGCCTACGGGCCGGACAGGGAGTCACAAAGGCCGGCGGGGCATTGCCCCGCCGGCCTTTCCTCGCGGCGTTTCCCGGGCCGGGGATTGGCGACCGGACCGGGCTGCTCAGAGCACCCGGTGGACCCAGCCGTACGGGTCGTCGGCCCGGCCCCGCTGGATGTCGACCAGTCGCTGGCGCAGATCGGTCCAGACCCGGCCCGACTCGGCGCCGCCGATGCTGAACTCCCCGTCGGGGAAGCGCACCGTGCCGATCGGCGTCACGACGGCGGCCGTGCCGCACGCGAACACCTCACGCAGCCGCCCGCTCTCCGCGTCGGCCCGCCACTCGTCGAAGCTCACGTGGCGTTCGATCACCTGGTGACCGGCGTCCCGAGCCAGCCGGATGATCGAGTCGCGGGTGATCCCGGGCAGGATCGTCCCGGTCAACGGCGGCGTGACCAGGGTTCCGTCGTCGTACGCGAAGAAGATGTTCATCCCACCGAGCTCGTCGACGTACCGCCGTTCGACCGCGTCGAGGAACACGACCTGGTCGCAGCCGTGCTCGATCGCCTCGGCCTGCGCGACGAGCGACGCGGCATAGTTTCCGCCGCACTTCGCCGCGCCGGTGCCGCCCGGCGCGGCGCGGGTGTAGGTCGGTGACACCCAGATGGTGACCGGCCGGATTCCGCCGGAGAAGTACGATCCGACCGGCGAGGCGATCAGCGTGTAGAGGTATTCGCTGGCCGGCCGGACGCCGAGGAAGACCTCGGTCGCGCACATGAAGGGGCGCAGGTAGAGGCTGCCGTCCTCACTGGCGGGCACCCAGTCCCGGTCGATCTCGATGAGCCGGTGCAGCGAGTCGATGAATGCCTGCTCGGGCAGGGGCGTCATCGCCATCCGCTGGGCGGACGCGGTCAAGCGCGCGGCGTTGGCGTCCGGGCGGAAGAGGGTCACCCCGCCGTCGGCGGCCTGGTACGCCTTCAGGCCTTCGAAGATCTCCTGCGCGTAGTGCAGGACCGCGGTCGCCGGATCCAGCGAGATGGGGCCGTACGCCTCGACGCGGGCGTCGTACCAGCCCTTGCCCTCGGCGTACCGGATGGTGACCATGTGGTCGGTGAAGACCCGGCCGAACCCCGGGTTGGCCAGCAGCGCGGCGCGCTCGGCGGCGGATACCGGCTGAGGATTCGGACGAATCTCGAAGTCGAGCTTGTCACCACCGCTCATCGCGCTGACCTCCTTGGGCAAGGGCGGATGGCCGAGGGACCGCCGCCGGGATGTGCCTGAAACTTACCCCGAACGGTCGTTAAACGGGACCCTCGGGTGGGCCCCGCGGCGGCCTTCGCAACCGGCGTACCGGCGTCAGGTCGTGGCGTGCTCCGCGAGCCGGTCGCCGATCTCCGCGGTACGCAACGGGGCGCCCGGCGTACGGGACGCGAGCTCCGCGGCCACCGCGCCGGTGACCCGGGTGGCCGCCGCTGGATGCCCGAGATGGTCGAGCATCAGGGCGGCGGACAGCACCGCCGCCACCGGGTCGGCGACCCCGGTTCCGGCGATGTCCGGCGCCGAGCCGTGCACCGGCTCGAACGTCGAGGGATGGGCCCGCTCCGGATTGATGCTTGCGCTGGCCGCTACCCCGATGCCGCCGGTGACCGCGGCGGCGAGGTCGGTGATGATGTCGCCGAAAAGGTTGTCGGTCACCACGACGTCGTACCGCTGGGGCTTGGTGACCAGGAACATGGACGCCGCATCCACGTGCTGGTATTCGGTGGCGACATCGGGAAAGTCGGCTCGGACGGCGTCGAACGCGCGGGCCCAGAGCGACCCGGCATGCGTCAGCACGTTGGTCTTGTGCACCAACGTCACCCGGCGTCGCTCGCGGGCCCGGGCGCGGGCGAAGGCGTCGCGGATGACCCGTTCGACGCCGTGCCGGGTGTTCAGGCTCTCCTCCGTGGCGACCTCGGCCGGCGTGCCGGTGTGCAGCGACCCGCCGGCACCGGCGTACGGCCCCTCGGTGCCCTCCCGCACGACCACCAGGTCGATGTCGCCCGGCTTGACCCCGACCAGTGGCGAGGCGAGGCCGGGCCAGAGCCGCGCCGGCCGGAGGTTGACGTACTGGTCGAAGGCGAAGCGCAGGCGCAGGAGCAGGCCGCGCTCCAGCACGCCGGGCGGGACCGTCGGATCTCCCACCGCGCCGAGCAGGATCGCGTCGTGCCCGGCCAACTCGGCCAGCACGGAGTCCGGCAGGACCTCGCCGCTGCGGTGATAGCGGGCCGCCCCCAGGTCGTACGTCGTGACGGCCACGCCCGGGAGCACCGCGTCGAGGACCTTGCGCGCCTCGGTCACCACCTCGGGCCCGATGCCGTCCCCGGCAACCACCGCGATCTGCGTCACCGCCACATCGCACTCCTTCCGCCGCCGGCCGAACGGTACGCCGCCGTCCTGTCTCTTGGTACGACGCTCCCATATCCTGGACGGCCCAGGAAGTTCTCAGGCGCAGTCCAGCTGAGCGTCACCGGCGCCTCGTAGCCTCCCAGGAGGCACCGGACCGGGTAGCGGCACCGGACCGGGTATGAGGGGGACGGATGAACGGCACCCGAGGGCGCGCACCGCACCGCATTCTGACCCGGCGAGAGCCGGCCGACCTCCGGGTCGGGGGTGGCCGCTCACCGGCCGCCCTGCCGACCACACCCTTGCTGGGCGGCCGCGTCGCCGCCCGGCACACCGTCCAGACCTCCACCGCCGCATACACGCTGGTGCTCAACGGACCGACCTGGATGGGCCGGCGCGGAGTGAGCGAGGCGCTCGCGGCGGCCGTGGCCGAACTGCGCGCGGTCGATGTCACCTACGGCCCGCTCGTGCCGGGCAGCCTGGTCTCCCGGCTCCGCCGCGGTGAAATCACCGCGGAGGCATATCCCCCGTTGGCCGACCTCGTCGCGCGGTGCACCGCGATGCGGGCGGCAACCGACGGATGGTTCGACGCCTGGGCGGCACCGGGTGGATTCGACCCGGGCGGCTTGATCAAGGGGTGGGCGATCGAGCAGGCGGCCGCCCGGCTGCGCGCCGCCGGCGTGAAGGACTACGCCGTGGTGGCTGGAGCCGACCTTGTCGTGAATGGACGAGCCCCGCACGGGGGGCCGTGGCGGGTCGCGGTCCACCACCCGACGCACGCCGCCACCCCGCCCGTTCGCCTGGAACTCACCCGAGGAGCGATCGGCACCTCCGGCGTCGGCGGCCGTCGGGGCCACGTGATCGACCCGCACACCGGCCGCCCGGTCGACCACACCCACACGGTGACGGTGATCGGCCCCGATCTCACAACCGCTGACGCGTACGCCACCGCGCTCTTCGCCGTCGGGCCGGTCGATGTCGGGTGGTTCCCGAGGGACGGCTACCGCACGCTCTCCACGTTCCGCTGACGCCGGGTCCGACCGCCGGTCCCGGTCACTCGTCCCGCAGGTCGACCGTGCTCGCGGCGGCCGCCCCGATTGCCTCGGCCGCCGAGCCGAGCAGGTCGGGGCCGATGGCGGAGTCCACGGTCAGCGTCATGAGCGCCTCCCCGCCGGCCTCGCGTCGGGCCACCTGCATCGCCGCGATGTTGACCCCCGCCTCGCCGAGGATGGAGCCGATGGCGCCCACCACACCGGGCCGGTCCACGTACCGGAAGAACAGCAGGATCCCGTCCGCGGGGAGTTCGAGCGCGAAGCCGTCGACCTCGGTCAACCTGAGCACCTCGCGCGCCCCGGTGCCCACCGCCGTGCCGGACACCGACACGGTCCGGCCGTCCGGCAGCGCACCGTGCACCGTCACCAGGTTGGGATGATCCAGCGTCTCGGTCTGCGTGGTCAGCCCCACCTGCACGCCGCGGTCCGCGGCCAGGTGCGGCGCGTTGACGTACGTGACCTGCTCTTCCACCACCGCCGTGAACAGGCCCTTGGTCGCCGCCAGGCGCAGCACGGAGACATCGTTGGCGACGACCTCGCCGCGTACGTCGACCGTCACGCTCGCCGCGACCCCGCCGGCCACCGCGGTGAAGACCTTGCCGAGCTTCTCCGCCAGCCCCAGCAGCGGCCGCACCTCCTCGGCGACGACGCCGCCGGCCTGCACGTTGACCGCGTCCGGCACGAACTCGCCCTGCAGCGCCAGCTTCACGCTGCGGGCGACGGCCAGGCCCGCCTTGTCCTGCGCCTCGGCGGTCGACGCGCCCAGGTGCGGCGTGGCCACCACGTTGTCGAAGGCGAACAGCGGCGATGAGGTGCAGGGCTCCTTGGCGTACACGTCGATGCCGGCACCCGCCACCCGGCCCTCGGCGATGGCGTCGGCCAGCGCCTGCTCGTCGATCAGGCCACCGCGGGCGGCGTTGACGATGCGTACACCCGGCTTGACCAGTTCAAGCTCCTTCTCGCCGATGAGCCCGACCGTCTCCGGTGTCTTCGGCAGGTGGATGGAGATGAAGTCGCTGTCCCGCAGGAGTTCCTCGAGGCCGACGAGGCGTACGCCCAGTTGGGCGGCGCGGGCCGGCTGCACGTACGGGTCGTAGGCGATCAGCCGGGTGCCGAACACGGCGATCCGCTGCGCGAACAGCACGCCGATGCGGCCGAGGCCGACGACGCCGACCGTCTTGCCCTGGATCTCGACGCCGGTGTACCGGGACCGCTGCCACTCCCCCGCCTTGAGGGAGGTGCTGGCGCTGGCGGTGTTGCGGGCCACCGCGAGCAGCAGGGCGACGGCCTGCTCGGCGGCCGACACGATGTTGGACGTCGGGGCGTTCACCACCATCACGCCGCGGGCGGTGGCCGCCGGGACCTCGACGTTGTCGAGGCCGACGCCGGCCCGGGCCACCACCTTGAGTCGCGGGGCCGCGGCGATCGCCTCGGCGTCGAGCTGGGTGGCGCTGCGCACGATCACCGCGTCGGCGTCGGCGAGCGCGGCGAGCAGGGCCGGCCGGTCGGTGCCATCCACGTGGCGTACGTCGAAGTCGTGGGCCAGTACGTCGATGGCGGCGGGTGCCAGCTCTTCGGCGATCAGTACGACGGGAGTCATCGATCCTCAGAATCCTGGGCAGGTGAACGTCCACGGCGGCCGGGCGCCGCACTGCGCCCCGCGCTCCCGGACCGGTGGCCGGCAGGTGCGACGGCGCGCACCCAACCGCGATCGTAGGCCCCGCGGACGGCCGCCCGGGCCCGCGTCGCAGGGTGAGGGCCCTCACAAACCCGGTACGAGCCGTAGAGTATGGGTCCACTCGGTGCGTTCCGGCCGACGTGGGCAGGGAGACGGATGGACGGGAAACGGTTGCGCAGGCGCCTTCCGCTCCCGTGGCACCGCCGGAAGTGGCTGACGGCCAGGTTCGCGGCGACGGCGCTCGTGGCGGTCGCCGCGGCGCTGTTGTGGGCGTCCACGGGGCGGGCGAGCACGCCGGAGCAGCGCCGAGGTGCCGGCCCAGGTGTACGCGCCGTTCCCGCTCCAGCGCACGGCGAATGCCGCGCCGGCCGGGCCGGCGGCGCTGCTGGTCGGCCCGTTCGGCGGTGGCGAGTTTGGCGCGTACGAGAGCCGCAACCTCCTGGTGGGTCGAGACGGCTCATACCGGCTGCTGCGGACGGTCAACAACACGGACGTCATCGGCAAAGATGTGCTGCTCTCTCCGGACGGCCGGTACGTCGCCGGAAACGGCGGCCTGGAAGGCTCGCACTCGGCTGACTGGGGTACCGCGGTGCTCGACCTCACGAACGGCCGGGTCCGCGACTACGCCGGCGGAGTGCCGGTCGCCTGGATGCCCGACGGCCGCCGGCTTCTCGTCGCCGCCGTCACCCCCGCCGAACGGTCGGGCGGCGACGGTTGGGTGCGGCTCCTCGACCTGGACACCGGCGAGACCCGCAACCTCTTCGGTTTTGCCGACGTCGAGGTCGGCGGTCTCGTCGCCCCTTCGCCTGACGGTAGCCGCATCGCGGCACAGCTCGGCACCGGGCTCCAGGTGTTCGACCTAGCTGCCAGCCAGGGTCGCAAGATCGCCGACATCGGTGCGAACCGCCGCCTCGCCGGCCCCGGTGCGTGGACCCCGAATGGCCGGATCGCCCTCGTCGAGCTGACCGGCTGCGCGCGGAACTGCGCGTACCCGGATGCCTCCGCCCGGACGTTCCGGATCGTCTACGTTGACGCAGCAACCGGTAGGGCCGTGGATGGACCCACGTTCCATCCCGTCCGCGGCATCGACGCTCGGGTGGTGGGCTGGCGAGGCAACGGCGACGCAATGGCGACGGTTTTCCAGCCGGTCGAGCCGACGTATCCCGACAAGCCGATGCCCACCGTCGGCGGTGTCTGGCCGAATGATGGCGGCTGGGGGGCCGAGAACGTCGAACTTGTCGCGCTCCACCCCGGCGGCGGCCGCACCGAACTCGTACGCCTGCCGGACTACGCCAGCGAAGTCGATGTCGCGCTCGACCTGCTAAGTGCAGACCGGTTCGGCGGCCCCGTCCCGTCGATCCGGGCCCGCCTCGCCGACTGGCTGGTCCCCTGGACCAGACGGCTCGCGCTGATCGCGGCCGTTGTCGCAGCGGTGATCGCCGTGCGACGTTGGCGATCCGCTCGGGCGTACGGCAGATACCTCAAGTCGGCTCGTTGAGGTATCTGCCGTACACGTGATGCGGGCCGGATGTGGGCGCGAGGGCGGGGGCCGTCGACCCGGCGTCTTCAGAGCTGCTACAGAGCTGCTACCGGGCAGCTAGCGCCTTCCCCGCTGCGGTCGCTTCCTCGTGCGCGGTCTTCGCCCTCAACGCACGTAGGCCGTCTTGCCGACCCTTTAGCGCCGCCGATTCTGTCGTACAGGTGTGCGAATGTGGGTGCGTGCGGGAGGCGTTGGTACGGGCGGGGGAGGCGGTTGCTGACTGCCTTGCCGTGCCGGCGTGGAGCCTGCGCGGCTCCGAGTTGCTCGACGCGCTGGACGCCGCGGTGGCGGTGCAGCAGAAGGCCGCCGCGCTGGTGCTCGGCCTCGTGCGAGAGGTCGACGGCTGCGGCCTGGCCCAGGACCTGGGCGCGGCGGGCACGGCGGCGTGGCTGCGCCACCGGCTACGCCTCTCACCCAG
>DASVMV010000425.1:0-5087 GCA_036384155.1 Micromonosporaceae bacterium | reverse complement strand
TCGGTGTAACAACCTGGTTTCTATGCTGGCCTTGCGGAGGGATTGGTCGGGGACTCGGCGACAATCCGGTCAGCCACCTCGCGCATGGTCATCCGGTGGTCCATGGCCGTGCGCTGGATCCATTTGAACGCCTGCGGCTCGGTCATGCCGTACGTGGTCATCAGCAGGCCCTTGGCGCGCTCGACGGCCTTGCGGGTCTCCAGCCGATCGGTGAGGCCGGCGACCTCGGACTCCAGGGCGGCGACCTCGGCGTAGCGGGACAACGCGATCTCGATGGCCGGCACCAGGTCGCTCTGTTGGAATGGCTTGACCAGGTACGCCATCGCGCCCGCGGCCCGCGCCCGCTCGACCAGGTCGCGCTGGCTGAACGCGGTCAGGATGATCACGGGGGCGATCCGGGCGCCGGCGATCCGCTCGGCAGCGGCGAGGCCGTCCATGATCGGCATCTTGATGTCGAGGATGCACAGGTCGGGCTTGAGCTCCTCGGCGAGCCGCACGGCCGTCTCGCCGTCGGCGGCCTCGCCGACCACCTCATAGCCCTCTTCGGCGAGCATCTCGGCGAGGTCCAGCCGGATCAGCGCCTCATCCTCGGCGATCAGGACGCGCCTGCGCTCGCCACCCGCCTGCGTCTCGGCCACGAGACCTACCCCCACGCCCACTCACCGGCCAGCACCATCACGCTGGTTAACGAGCCTAGTCGGGTACAGTTGGGCGGTCCCGCGCCGGGATGGAGGAATGCGGCAGACTCGGATGCCTCAAAAGCATCTGCCCGAAAGGGCGTGCGGGTTCAAATCCCGCTCCCGGCACCGAAAGCGCGTCGCACGTTCGTTCTAATTTGCGCCTACCTTTTGGGCCTCTACGTCGGCGACGGGCGCCTGGTGACGTCCGCCAGGGTCCTCGTCGGATCGAAGTCGTGACCCGACCGGCTCGCCGCGGATCGCTTGCCCGGCGGGCCGAATCTTGGTCGACTTCCCGGCATGACCGGGCACATGGACGTCGAAGAGTTCCGCCGCAACGGGTACGCCGTAGTGGACTGGATCGCCGACTACTGGTCGACCCTGGAGCAGCGCCCGGTGACCCCGCAGCAGCCGCCCGGCGCGGTAGCCGCTCGGTTGCCCGCGGCCGCACCCGACCGGGGTGAGCCGTTCGACCGGATCCTCGCCGATCTCGACACCGTGGTCGCCCCCGGCACGACCCACTGGCAGCACCCCGGGTTCTTCGGTTACTTCCCGGCCAACACGTCAGGCCCCAGCGTGCTCGGCGACCTGGTCAGCGCCGGCCTCGGCGCCCAGGGCATGCTCTGGGCGACCGGCCCGGCGTGCACCGAGCTGGAGACCGTGATGCTGGACTGGCTCGCCGACCTGCTCGATCTGCCGGCCCGGTTCCGGTCGTCCGGTCCAGGTGGCGGAGTGATCCAGGATTCCGCATCGTCGGCCACGCTCGTCGCCACCGTCGCCGCACTGCACCGGGCCGGCGGCGGCCGCTGGCGTACGGACGGGGTGGACCAGCCGTACCGGGTCTACACGTCGACCCAGGGCCACTCGTCGATCGAGAAGGCGGCGCGCATCGCGGGGCTCGGTGACGCGGGCGTACGAGCGGTCGAAGCCGACCCGGCCACGCTCGCCATGGACCCCGACGCCCTGCGGGCGGCCATCGAGGAGGACGTGTCCGCCGGCGTGGTGCCGGCCCTCGTGGTGGCGACCATCGGTACGACGTCGACGACGGCGATCGACCCGCTTCCGGCGATCGGCGCCCTGTGCCGCGAGTACGGCCTCTGGCTGCATGTCGACGCCGCGTACGCCGGCGCCGCGGCGATCCTGCCCGAGTTGCGGTGGACGCACGCCGGCCTGGAGTACGCCGACTCCTATTGCTTCGACCCGCACAAGTGGCTGCTGACCGGGTTCGACTGCGACGCGTTCTGGGTCGCCGACCGGGCCGAGCTGATCGAGGCGCTGACCGTGCTGCCGGAATACCTGCGCAACGCGGCGACGGAGTCCGGCGCGGTGATCGACTACCGCGACTGGCAGATTCCGCTGGGCCGACGGTTCCGGGCGCTGAAGCTGTGGTTCGTGCTGCGCTGGTACGGCGCCCGTGGCCTGCGCGCGCACGTCCGGTTTGGGATCCAGCAGGCCGCGTGGTTCGCCCAGCGGGTACGCGACGACGGCCGATTCGAGGTTGTTGCACCGCACCCGTTCTCGCTGGTGTGCTTCCGCCTTCACGAGGGGGCCGCGGGCACGGCGGCGCCGGATGACCTCGACGCCGTCAACGCCGACCTGCTCGCCAGGGTCAACGCCACCGGCCGGGCATACCTGACGCACACCCGGGTGGGCGGCCGGTACACGCTGCGGCTGGCCGTGGGTTCCCCGCTGACCGGACCGCAGCACGTCGCCGCGGCCTGGGAGCTGGTCGCCGAGGCGGCAGCAGGTTTGCTCGCCCGGGCCGGCCAGCCGGGCGGCGACGCCCCCGTCGACGGCCGCTGACCAGGGGGAATGCCCAATCCTGCCCATCTGGCGGTGCGGCGTGGTTCGATGGGCTGATCGGGTATACCCGATTCGCCGCGGCAACGCGGCGGCGGTCGCGGCCCGGGGACCCACCGCTGCCCGGGTCGCACATTGCCGCGGCGGTCCGCGATGCGAGCTCCGGACCGCCGCGGCCACCGGGGCCGACGCGGTTCGGTCACCCGCCGACGCGACGCAGCAGGCCCTCCTGTACGGCGGTGGCGATGTTCCGGCCGTCGACCGTGAACATCCGGCCGGTGGCCAACCCGCGCGCGCCCGATGCCGAGGGGCTCCAGCAGTCGTACAGGAACCACTCGTCGGCGCGGAACGGCCGGTGGAACCACAGCGCGTGGTCGAGGCTGGCGCCCACGACGCCACCGGGCCCCCAGACCTCGCCATGCACCGACAGCACCGAGTCGAGCAGGGTCAGGTCCGAGGCGTACGTCAGGGCGCAGGCGTGCAGGAGTGGGTCGTCGGGCAGCTTGCCGTCGATGCGCATCCAGACCCGCTGGTACGGGTTGGCCGGCCGGTCGCCGGGTGCCACCCACCCGGGCTCGCCGACATAGCGCACGTCCATCGGGCGCGGAATCTGCGCCCAGATGCCCAGCCGTTCCGGATAGCGGGACAGCCGCTCGGCCATGGTCGGCACCTCGTCTGGCCCGGGTACGTCGGGCGGATGCGGCGCCTGGTGGTCGAGCCCCGTCTCCTCCCGCTGGAATGAGGCGGACATGAAGAAGATCGTCTTGCCGTGCTGGATGGCAACCGATCGGCGTACCGAGAACGAGCGCCCGTCCCGGATGTTCTCGACCTGGTATTCGATCGGCTCGGCCGGGTCGCCGGGCCGGACGAAGTACCCGTGCAGCGAGTGCACCAGTCGATTGGGGTCGACGGTGCGTCCGGCGGCGACGAGGGCCTGGCCGGCGACCTGGCCGCCGTACACCCGCTGCGGACCGACCGGCGGGCTCATCCCCCGGAAGCGCATCTCGTCGAGGCGGTCCAGATCGAGTACGTCGAGCAGCTGATCGACCGCGGCCTGGCCGACGACGGGTTCGGCGCTCACAGCTGCGCCCGCGCGGAGGCCGCGTCGACCAGCGAGCCGAGCTGGTGCACCCGTAGCGTGTTAGTCGAGCCCGGCGTGCCCGGTGGGCTTCCCGCGACGATCACCACGTAGTCGCCCGGGTTGGCCCGGCCGAGGCCCAGCAGCGCCTGGTCGACCTGGCGGAACATGCTGTCGGTGTGCTCGACGAAGGGCATGAGGAAGGTCTCCACCCCCCAGGAGAGCGCGAGCTGGGCCCGTACCTCGGGAACCGGCGTGAAGGCCAGCAGCGGCAGGTCGCAGTGCAGCCGGGCGAGCCGGCGTACGGTGTCGCCGGTCTGCGAAAAGGCCACCAGGGCCTTGGCGCCGATGTTGCGGGCGATCTGGGACGCGGCCACGGTCAGCGCACCACCGTGCGTACGCGGGTCGTGCTGCAGCCGCGGCACGCCGATCGAGCCGGCCTCGGTGGTCGTGATGATCTTCGCCATCGTGCTCACGGCCAGCACCGGGAACTTGCCGACGCTGGTCTCGCCGGACAGCATCACCGCGTCGGCGCCGTCGAGCACCGCGTTGGCCACGTCGGAGGCCTCCGCGCGGGTCGGACGGGAGTTCTCGATCATCGAGTCGAGCATCTGGGTCGCGACGATGACCGGCTTGGCGTCTTCCCGACACAGCTGGACGGCCCGCTTCTGCACCAACGGCACCTGGTCCAGCGGCAGCTCGACGCCCAGGTCGCCCCGGGCCACCATGATGCCGTCAAACGCGGCAACGATGGCTTCGAGGTGGGCGACGGCCTCCGGTTTCTCGACCTTGGCCAGTACCGGGCGGCGCACCCCCATGTCGTGCATGACGGCGTGGACGAGCTTGATGTCCTCGGGCGAGCGGACGAACGACAGCGCCACCAGGTCCACGCCCAGCCCCAGGGCGAACCGTAGGTCTTGGGTGTCCTTTTCGGACAGGGCCGGCACGCTCACCGCGACGTTGGGCAGCGACACGCCCTTGTTGTTGGAGACCGGGCCGCCCTCGACGACGAGGCAGCGGATGTCGTTGCCGGTCACCGTGCTGACCTCCACCCCGACCCGGCCGTCGTCGATCAGCAGCCGGTCGCCGGGGTGCACCTCATGGGGCAGCTTGCGGTAGGTGCAGGAGACCCGGTCCTTCGTGCCCAGGACGTCGTCGCCGGTGATGACGACCGAGTCGCCGGTACGCCACTCGTGCGGGCCGTCGGCGAACCGGCCCAGCCGGATCTTGGGTCCCTGCAGGTCGGCCAGGACCGCCACCGCCCGACCGGCCGCCTCGGCGTTGCGGCGCACGTGGTGGTAGACCTGCTCGTGATCGGTGTGGCTGCCGTGGCTGAAGTTGAGACGGGCCACGTCCATGCCGGCCTCCACCAGTCCCCTGATGCGTTCCGGGGAGGAGGTGGCCGGGCCGAGGGTACAGACGATCTTCGCGCGCCGAGTCACGCCACCAGGCTAGTCGGTGCCGGGCATCGCGCCATCGGACCTCCCGACGCCCTCGTCTACCTCAGACGGTTGGGCGGGCCGCAGCGGTAG
>DASVMV010000424.1:0-3821 GCA_036384155.1 Micromonosporaceae bacterium | reverse complement strand
CGGATAGCCGGATGCGGCAGCGATTGCGTCCAGTTCGGACCGCAGCCCGTCGGCCGGCGGATAACGCCCATCGCGCTCCAACAGCAGCGCGGGCGGCCGGCGCCGGGTGCACAACTCGCCGACGAGGTCCAGAACCACCGGTGGAACGGGATCGGTGTGCGTGTCGTGGTAGACGCCGTCGTGTTCCGACCCGCCGGCCACGTGCACGTACGCCACGCGCTCGAGCGGTAGCTTGTCGAGCAGCGGCCACGGATCCTGTCCCCGGTTGCGGGCGTTGGCGTAGACGTTGGCGATGTCCAGCAGCAGCAATGCGCCGGTGCGGTCGAGGATCTCGGTGAGAAACGCCGCCTCGTCCAACTCGTCGTCGGGCCAGTCGAAGAGCGCGGCGATCGGTTCCAGCGCGATCGGCACCGGCAGCTCGGCCCGGGTCCGCGCCACGTTGGCCGCGAGGGCATCGACGGCTTCGCGGGTTCGCGGCAGCGGCAGCAGATGCCCGGCTTCGACGCCGCCGGCCCGGACGAACGCGATGTGCTCGCTCACCAGCGGCGCGCCCACGAGGTCGGCGACCCGGGCGAGATGACCCACCCGGACCGGGTCGACCGGCTCGGCGCCGCCGAGGGACAGCTTCACCCCGTGTGGTACGACGGTCACACCCTTCTTGCGCAGCCCGGTCAGCTCGTCCGGCACCGGTCCTGTGGCGGAGAGCGACTCGGCAATCACCTCGACGAAGCGCAGGCCGGGAAGGTCGGCGACGAATCCGCTGATCTCCGGCCGCCAGCCGATCCCCACGCCATACGCCGGCAGGTTCATCCGCCGCAGCCCCCGCCGCCGCAGCCCCCGCCACCGCAGGAGCCGCCGCCACCGCAGGAGCCACCACCACCACCACCATCCCAGGAGCCGCCGCCGGTGGCGTCGCCGCCGCCGGCGAACTGGCGCTGCACCTCGGCCCCGGAGGCGAACGCGGGGTCGAACGCCCATAGCGAGGCCGTGCCGAACAGCGCCACCCCCAGTGCCGTGCCCGTGATCCCGTACGTCGCGTACGAGGGGTGGCGGGACGGGGCCAGGTGGCGGTTCCCGGTGCGTAGCGCCGTCAACGCGGCGTCACCGGCGCGGGTGCGCACCGGCAGCCGCAACAGCTGCACCAACGCGATCGGTCCGACGACCAGGAGGACGAGGACGAGGAAACCGACCGGCCGTTCCGCCGCAAGCCCCGCGAGCAGTCGGACCACCCCCACCGACACCAAGGCGAGCAGCAGCAACGGGCCGGTACGGGCGGCCCGGCGCGCCTGCGCGCCGAGCGCCAGCCCCTCGCGCTCCAGCCGGTCGCCGAGGTCGGCGAGGGCGGCGGCCACCCACTGGTCCGTTCCGAGCGCTCTGGGTCGTACCCGGTTTCCGGCGGCGTGGTAGACCGCCTGGTCCAGCTGGGTTGCGCCGGCGGGCAGCGACCCGGTCTGGGTGAGCGCGCCGTCCGGGGCCAGGCCGATGGCCCCCGCGCTGCGCAGCCCGGCGAGCGCCGCGTACACGGCGAGCTTGGCGCCGCCGTTGAGGTAGGCGGCCTGTTCCGGGTTGAGGCGGGTGCGGCCGCTGGTGCGCCGATCCCGCACGAGCCGGGCGCGGTGCACCATCGTGCCGGCGATGATCACCGCCGCCAGGGAGAGGAAGTAGGCCAGGAAGGTCGGCCCGGACACGCCCCACGTGTCGCCGGCCACCGCGAGAGCGCTCATCGTCGTGCTCCTGTCAGGCGCGCGGAGTCGCTGGCCTCATTGTGGTGGGAACACGCCACCACGTCATCCCCACCTCCACCGCCTCCGCAGCCGCCGCTGCCGCATCCACCGACGCCACCGCAGCCCAGGGAGCCGTCCGCCCCGACGGTTCCCGTCGGTCCGGCGCTACAACCCGGGCCGTCGAGCGGGTGCATGGAGACCACCGGACGAGTCGGTCTTCCGCCATGGCAAGCACGGCATCGTTGCGGCGGCTGGTCTCCGGATCGTCGCGCCGGGCGATGACGATCGCGGTGGCCGAGACTAGGTGGCGCGGCGTTCGCCGGTCCGTCCTGCGGGAGCGCGGACGGCCTCTTCGACCAGATCGAGGACCCGGCCGAGGTCGCCGGCCGGGCGGCCCATCGCCAGGTGGAGCACGAGCCCGTCGTACGCGAGCTCCAGGAACTGCCCGAGGACGTCGAGCGGCACGTCCTCGCGCAGCACGCCCGCGTCGCGCTGGCGGCGCAGCCGCTCCCGAGTGGCCTCCGCGATGGCGGCCGAGCGCTCGGCCCAGCGTTGGGCGAAGTCGGGGTCGGTGCGCAGCCGCCGGGACACCTCGAGCTGGCTGCCCAGCCAGCCGGTCGTGTCCGGCGAAGCGGCGCGGGCGAGTAGATCGCGCATGACCTGCACCAGACCGTTGCGGGCGACGGTTTCGGCCATCGCCGCCGCGTCGTCCTCGGCCACGGCGAGGAAGAGCGAGTCCTTGTCCCGGAAGTGGTGGAAGATGGCCCCGCGGGACAGGCCGGTGGCCTCCTCCAGCCGGCGGACCGTCGCGCCCTCGTAACCGTGCCGGGCAAAGCACGCCCGCGCCGCGTCCAGGATCTCCTGGCGGCGCGCGTCGAGCTGGTCCTGGCTTACTCGTGGCACGAATCGATCGTGACAGGCCGGGCCGCCTGGTGCAATCCGTACGTACGGCTTGGGAGGCTAACAATCGGGTCATTCGCGCGGCCCCACCCTCAGCGCCTGGGCTCCCCGGCCCACTGGTCCCTGGTCATCGGCCAGGACGGTCTCGGCCAGCCCGGCCCCCCGGTCGCCCAGCGTGGTCCGGGCCTGGACGCACATCCACTCGCCGGCGGGCTGGCGATGAAGGTGCACGGTTAGCTCGGTGTTGATGAACCACCAGGTCAAATCAAGGGTGCGACTCAGGCCGTTCCCGGAGTCGGCGAGCACCAGGAGCCGTTGGAGTGCGCTGGGTTCCTCGCCGGCCACCAGCGGCACCCGTTGCCGGGCCCAGACCGTCGCCGGCCCGGGCCGCTCGAAGTGGCCCTCGACGAACCGCCATTCGATCGCGCGCAGGTATCCCGCCTGCCAGAGCGGGTCGTCGAACGGGGTCGCCGCTGCGGGGCGGGCCGGCGGTCGGTCCGGTGCGACCGCCGCCCAGGGGGCAGTTCGACCGCAGCCTCACGGATCCGCCACGCGCGGGCGCGCAGCACCAGCCGGTCGGCGGCGAGCAGTTCCGCCTCGACCAGCTCGACCGACCGTCCCGGACGGGCGACCGCGGCCCGCACCACGACCTCGGCCACCGGCACCGCGCCGAGGATTTCCACGGTCAGCCGGGCCACGGCTGCCGCGCCCGCCATCGTGGTGGGAAGCCGCTCCACGGCGCGGGCGATCAGGGCGCAGGGTGGGCCGGCGTGTTGCAGGCGGGCGTCCCATGGCCCCTCGGTGTGCGGGGTGGCGAGGAAGCGCTCCGGATCCGAGGTGGGTGTATAGAAGGCGTCGGCCACGGGGGAATTGTCCCGCGCCGACGCCGATTGGCAAGATCGGAACGGGTTGGGGGCGGGCTAGGATCGCGGCGTGCCCGCCGACCCTGCCGCCCCGGCCAATCGCGCTATCCCGCCCGGCCCGTTGACCGTTGCCGCGGTACAGGCCGGGCCGGTGCCCGGCGAGTTGGCGACGAATGCGGCGACGGCCGGCCGGCTCGTCGGTCGAGCGGCGGATGCCGGCGCCACCGTCGTCGTGCTTCCGGAACTCTTCCTCCCGGCGTACCACCCGCCGACGCTGCGCGACCGGCCCGAGCGCACGGACCTCGCCGCGACGGCCGACGGCGCCGTCGACGAT
>DASVMV010000423.1:0-6217 GCA_036384155.1 Micromonosporaceae bacterium | reverse complement strand
CTCCATGCAGGCGGCGTAGGCGCCGACACCGGGTACGACGAGGCCGTCCGCCTCCGCCGCGGTGTCGAGGTCCGGGGTGACCGTGACCGTCGCACCGACGCGGGCCAGCGCCCGCTCGGCCGAGCGCAGGTTGCCCGAGCCGTAGTCGAGCACGACGACCCGGGCCATCAGCCGTCTCCGGGGAGCAACCAGAACACGCCGCCGGCCGCGGCGAGCGCGGACAGGACCGCCAGTGCGCCGATCAGCCCGCGCGACGCGCCCTGGCGGTGCATCGAGACGGCGCCGCCCAGCAGTAGCCCGGCGAGTGCGATCAGGAGAATCGGGAACACGGCGGCCATCACAGGGCGCCTTTCGTCGACGGCACCGCGCCCGCCGCCCGCGGGTCAACGGCGACCGCCTCGCGCAGTGCCCGGCTGACCGCTTTGAACTGGGCCTCCACCACGTGGTGCGCGTCGGGATGCCCCCCGGGGCGCGCGGCACGCAGCACGGTGACGTGCAGCGTGATTCGGGCCGCGTGGCCGAACGACTCCCAGATGTGCCGGGTCATGCTGGTCGGATAGACCGGGCCGATGTACGGCGCCAGGGCCGGCTCGTCGTGGACGACGTACGGCCGGCCGGACAGATCGACCGCGGCCTGCACGAGCACTTCGTCGAGCGGGATGGTGGCCGCGCCGTACCGCCGGATGCCCGCCTTGTCGCCGAGCGCCTCGGCGAACGCCGCGCCCAGCGCGAGCGCGCTGTCCTCCATCGTGTGATGCGCGTCGACCGCCAGGTCGCCGACCGTCTGTACGGTGAGGTCGAACCCGCCATGCCGGGCTATCTGGTTCAGCATGTGGTCGAAGAAGCCGATCCCGGTGCCGATCTCGGCCCGGCCGGTGCCATCGAGGTCGATTTCGACCAGCACCTTGGTCTCGGCCGTGGTCCGCTCGACGCGCGCCGTGCGGCTCATCGTGTCCGCCTTTCGTTCGCGACTGCACCCGCATTCGCCCGCGACTGCACCCGTTTTCGCTCGCGACTGCGGGGCTCGCTACGCTCGCTCCTCGCGCTCAACCGGATCTCCTCCATTACGCTCAGGAATGCGTCGGTCTCCTGCGGGCTGCCGGCGGTCACCCGGAGCCAGCCGGCCAGCCCCACGTCGCGGACCAGCACGCCGCGGTCGAGCAGCGCCTGCCACACAATTCGCTGATCGCCACCGACCCGGAAGAGGACGAAGTTGGCGTCGCTATCGGCCACGGTCACACCCCGTCCACGCAGGGTCGCCACGATCCGGTCGCGCTGCTCCTTGATCGCCTGCACGGTCCCGAGCAGGACGTCGCGGTGGGCCAGCGCCGCCCGCGCCGCCGCCTGGGTCAGCGCCGAGAGGTGGTACGGCAGCCGTACCAGCTGCACTGCGTCGACCACCGCCGGCGCCGCGGCCAGGTAGCCGAGCCGACCGCCGGCGAAGCCGAACGCCTTGCTCATCGTGCGGGTCACCACCAGCCGCGGGCGGCCGGACAGCAGCGCGAGCGCCGACGTCGTGCCCGGCCGGGCGAACTCGGCGTACGCCTCGTCGACGACCACCATGCCGGGAGCGGCATCCAGCACGGCCGCCACCACCGCCGGGTCGAGGGCCGTACCGGTCGGATTGTTGGGCGAGCAGAGGAAGACGACGTCGGGCCGGTGCTCGCGGACCTGGGCCGCCGCGTCGGCGGCCGGGAGGTCGAAATTCGCCCCGCGGCGCCCGTCCAGCCATGCCGTGCCGGTGCCGAGCGCCAGCAGCGGGTGCATCGAGTACGCCGGCGTGAAGCCCAATGCCGTACGGCCAGGGCCGCCGAACGCCTGCAGCAGCTGCTGCTGGATCTCGTTGGACCCGTTGGCCGGCCATACATTGCCCGTCGCGAGCCCGTGCCCGAGGTAGGCGGCCAGGTCAGCGCGCAGCGCCGTCGCATCGCGGTCGGGATAGCGGTTGAGGTCGCGCAGCTCGGCGGTGACCGCCTTGCTGATGGCCTCGACCACCGGCTCGGGCACCGGATAGGAGTTCTCGTTGGTGTTGAGCCGCACCGGCACGTCCAGCTGCGGTGCGCCGTACGGGCGGCGGCCGCGCAGGTCGTCGCGGATGGGCAGGTCGTCCAGCGAGCTCATGCCGCCAGCTCGCTTCGCTCGCTGCGCCCGCTCACGACGGCGCTCCCGGGAAGCGCGCCCGCACGGCCTGACCGTGCGCCGGCAGGTCCTCGACGGTCGCCAGGGTCACCACGTGCGGCGCCGCCTCGCGGAGCGCCGCCTCGTCGTACTCGATGATGTGGATGCCGCGCAGGAACGACTGCACCGACAAGCCCGACGAGTGGCGGGCGCAGCCGCCGGTCGGCAGCACGTGGTTGGACCCCGCGCAGTAGTCGCCGAGCGACACCGGCGCGTACGGGCCCACGAAGATCGCCCCGGCGCTGCGTACCCGCAGCGCGAGGTTCCGGGCGTCCCGGGCCTGGATCTCCAGATGCTCGGCGGCGTACGCGTCGACCACCCGCAGTCCCGCGTCGAGGTCGTCGACGAGGACGGCCCCGCTCTGCTCCCCGGTCAGGGCCGTGGTGATCCGCTCGACGTGCTTGGTGGCCGCGACCTGCCGGGCCAGTTCCCGCTCGACGGCGTCGACCAGCGCGACCGACGGGGTGACCAGCACGCTCGCCGCCAGCGGGTCATGCTCGGCCTGGCTGATCAGGTCGGCCGCGACGTGCACCGGGTCGGCGGTGTCGTCGGCGAGGATCGCGATCTCGGTCGGCCCGGCCTCGGCGTCGATGCCCACCACGCCCCGGAGCATCCGCTTGGCAGCGGTGACCCAGATGTTGCCCGGTCCGGTGATCATGTCGACGGGCGCGCAGCGGCCGGTGCCGGCGGCGTCGGTCGCGGCCCCGTACGCCAGCATCGCCACGGCCTGCGCCCCGCCGACGGCGTACACCTCGTCCACGCCGAGCAGCGCGCACGCCGCGAGCACCCGGGCGTCCGGTAGGCCGGCGTTGTCGCGCTGCGGCGGGCTCGCTACCACCAGCGACCGGACGCCGGCCACCTGCGCCGGAACGACGTTCATCACCACGGTGGACGGGTACATGGCCAGACCGCCGGGCACGTAGAGGCCGACGCGCTCGACCGGAACCCACCGCTCGGTGACCGTACCTCCCGGCACCACCTGCGTCATGTGTCCGGTTCGCCGCTGGTCGGCGTGCACCCGCCGGGCGCGGGCAATGCACTCGTTCAACGCCGCGCGTACGTCGGGGTCGAGGGCTTGCTCGGCGGCGACCATCGCGTCCGCCGGCACCCGCAGCCGGTCCAGGTCGACGCCGTCGAAGCGTCGCGTGGCGTTCCGGATACCCGCGAACCCGTGCTCGCGGACCGCCTCGACCACGGGGCGGATCTTTTCCGCCGCCACCGAGACGTCGAGTTGGGCACGCGGCAGCAGGCCGCGCGGGTCCCGCGAGCTGCCACGCAGGTCGATCCGGTTCAGCACCCTTGCGAGTGTATGCGGCGGTCGGCCGGGCACCCCCGGGCTCGCCGGCGGCGGGGAGGTGAACCGGGCCACCGGGCCCGCGGCCATAGCCGGATCCGACCGCCACGCGGAAAGGCTAGGCTCGACCGGTGGATCCGCAGCTACCGATCTTCCCGTTGAGCAGCGTGCTCTTCCCGGGCCTGGTGCTGCCGCTGCACATCTTCGAGGAACGCTACCGCGAGCTGGTTCGGCACCTGGTGGGTCAGCCGGCTGGGGCACCCCGCGAGTTCGGCGTCGTTGCGATCCGGAAGGGCTGGGAGGTGCAGCCGGCGGATGACGAGGCTGCCGTCCGCACCCAGTTGTCCGGCCCGGTCACGCTGCACGACGTCGGCTGTACGGCGGAGCTGCGCCGGGTCACCGAGTTGGCGGACGGCCGGTTCGATCTCGTGACCGTCGGGCGGCGGCGGTTCCGGGTGGTCGCGGTGAACGAGTCGGCGGCGCCCTACCTCACGGCCGACGTGGAGTGGCTCCCCGAGGAGGAAAAGGCGGACGAGGTTGCCGATCTGCTGGCGCCCCGGGTGCTGGCGGCCTTCCGCCGGTACCTCGAGCTGATCCGCACCGATTCCGGAGCCATCGCCGAGCAGTTGCCGGAGGAACCGGTCGTCCTCTCCCACCTGGTGGCTGCGACGGCGGCGCTGACCGTCGACGATCGCCAGCGGCTGCTCGCCGCCCCCGACGCGGCGAACCGCCTGCGCGCCGAGCTGCGCCTGCTCAACCGCGAGGTGGCTCTCCTGCGCCAGGTGCGGGCGGTGCCGGTGCCGCTGCCGGAGCTTGCGGTCCCGGCCAGCCCCAACTGACCGGCGACCGCCTGGCGTCCGGCCGGAGGTTGGGATAGCGGGACCAGCCGGCGAGCAGCGTGTACGTCACCGCGGCGCCGAACGCGGGGGCCAGGAGCACCCCGCGCGGCAGCGGAACCAGACCGCCGAGTCGGACGAATCCGCCCGCCCGCAGGTCGGGCGGCTTTTCCAGCCGGGTGCCGGCCGGCGCGGACTCCAGCAGCCGGTGGAACTCGGCGAGTCCGACTTCACGGCCCAGCCGCCACGCCACAACCGCCGCGCCCACCATCCCCACCGTGGCAACGACCATGCCGACCGGACCCCGGTACCGGCGCAGCACGAACCACACCGTGATCGCGACCAGTGCACCCAGGCCAAGCCCCAGCAGGGTGAACCAACCGTCGGCGGCGATGAACTGCTCCGGCTCCGGCTGTGCGGCGATTGCCCCCTTGTCGGCCTTGATTAGCGGCACCGCGGGCGCCGCCGCCGCCCAGAGCAGGCCCAGCGGCGCACCGAGCAAGGCAATCACGAGCGCGGCAGCCCCATTGACCGCCATCGTGCGCCCCAAAGACCGGCGCGGGGCGCTCGCGGTAGGAACGGGCGCCGCCCAATCGGGGTACGCCGGTAGCGGCGGGCCACCGCCGTGGTGCGCCCCAGCGCCGAAATTCGGCGCCGGGCGGGCTGTTCGTCGGTCGCCCGGAGTGCCGTACGGCGGCCCGGTCGGCGGATAGCGGTCGGCGTATCCGCCGTCATCTGGACGGGGCTGGTTGGCGCCACTCACCTGGTGATCCTCTCAGGCTCCCCGAGTTCCAGTACGTCGGTCCGCTTGCCGGGCCGGACGTACCGTTGTTCGGGCGTCAACCGACAGCACGGGCGCCGAGCGTCCGCAGCGCGGTGGCGTGGAGGGCGGCGCTGCGCGCGAAGACCGCCGGGCCGGCCGTGGGCAGCGGCTGCCCATCCAGCCCGCTGAACCGTCCACCCGCTTCCTCGACGATGAGCGAGGTTGCCGCGTAGTCCCACACCTGCCCCCGGGTCTGGACCGCGAGGTCCAGCTGCCCGGTTGCGACGAGCAAGGCGGGGTGGAGATTCCATGGCACCGGCGACACAACGGCGGTCAGCCGGACGATCAGCTCGCGTTCGTCCGGCGATATCGCGTCGGGCGACGGAAGCACGCTGAGCCGGGTTCCGGGCAGGGTGTCCGGTCTGTCGCGGTCGACGGAGATCCGCCGCTCGTGCGACAGCGTCGGACCAGGCATGTCGGCCTCGAAGGCGCCAGCGCCGCGCCGAGCCCACCAGATCCTGCCCTGGCCCGGCACCGCGGCGACCCCGACGACGATCTCTCCGGCGTCTTCCAGAGCGACGAGCACCAACCACCGGTCGTCACCGGCGACGAAGAGCGCCGTGCCGTCGATCGGGTCGACAATCCAGCGACGGCTACCCCCACCCGTCTGCCCGGCCTCCTCGCCCAGGATGGCGTCGCGGGGCCGTCCCTCGGTCAGGACCGCTCGAATGGCGGCCTCGACGGCACGGTCGGCCTTGGTTACCACGGATCCGTCCGATTTGAGCTCCTGCGGAAGCTCGGCAAGGGCCGCGAAGTATCGAAGACCCACCGCGGCGCCGGCGAGGGCCGCACGTCGAGCAAGCAGAAGGTCGTCGTCCACGAACGTCTGCCTCCCCCGCCCCACGGCCCATGCTCCGGGTAAGGACGATAGGTCATGCACGAGGACCAGGACCCGGCGGCGCGGGTCGCAGCTTGTGGGCTGGGTGCTGTTGTGGTCCGCCCGCGTGCGACCGGGCCACCCTCCGCGCCGATGCCGTCCGCGTCGTTGTGGTCCGCGTCGTTGTGGTCCGCGGCGTTGTGGTCCGCGTCGTTGTGGTCCGCGGCGTTGTGGTCCGCGTCGTTGGGGTCCGCGTCGTTGTGGTCCGC
>DASVMV010000422.1:0-4132 GCA_036384155.1 Micromonosporaceae bacterium | reverse complement strand
CGGCGGGGTCACGTTCGCACTGTGGGAGCCGCCGCTGCTGCCCACCACCACCCCGGACGCCCCGGCCGACCTCACTCCGGTACGCCGCTCGGCGCTGCGGGAGACCGCGGACCTGCTCGCCGACATGATCGCGTCGGGCGTGCGCACCCTGGCCTTCGTCCGGTCCCGCAAGGGCGCCGAGGTGGTCGCCACGACCGCCCGGCGGGCGCTGGAGGAGGTGGCGCCGGGGCTCGGTGACCGGGTGGCGGCCTATCGGGCCGGCTACTTGCGGGAGGAGCGGCGGGCGCTGGAACGTGCGCTGCTCGACGGTGACCTGCTCGGCCTCGCCTCCACCAACGCCCTCGAACTCGGCGTCGACCTGGTGGGGCTGGACGCCGTGCTGATCTGCGGGTATCCGGGGACTCGCGCCGCCCTCTGGCAGCAGGCCGGGCGGGCCGGGCGGTCGGGCCGGGAGGCGCTCGCCGTGCTCGTGGCCCGCGATGACCCGCTCGACACGTATCTCGTACACCACCCGGAGGCGCTCTTCGGCCGCCCGGTGGAGGCGACCGTGCTCGATCCGGCCAACCCGTACGTCCTGGGCCCGCAGCTGGCCTGCGCCGCCGCCGAATCGCCGCTGACGCCGGCCGACCTTCCGCTCTTTGGCGAGGGCGCGGCGGAGACCGTGGACGCGCTGGTGGCGGCGGGCGCGTTGCGCCACCGGCCGACCGGCTGGTACTGGCGGCGCCCGCGCCGCCCGGAGGTCGACCTGCGCGGCGAGGGCGGTACGCCGGTCTGCGTGGTCGAGTCGGCCACCGGCCGCCTGCTGGGCACCGTGGACCCGTCGTCGGCCCACTTCCTGGTCCACGCCGGGGCGGTCTACCTGCACCAGGGCGTGTCGTACGTGGTCGACGACCTGGATCTGGCCGACGGCTGCGCCCTGGTGCACGCCGAGGAGCCGGACTGGTCCACCCATGCCCGGGACGTCACCTCGCTGTCCGTCGCCTCGGTGCGGTCGTACGTGGACGCCGGCCCGGTCGGGCTGTTCCTCGGCGAGGTCGACGTGACCAGCCAGGTGGTCTCGTACCAGCGGCGGCGGATCGCGACCGGCGAGGTGCTGGACACCCGGCCGCTGGACCTGCCGGCCCGGGAACTGCGGACCGTCGCCGTCTGGTTCACGGTTTCGCCGGAGTCGCTGGCCGCGGCCGGGGTCGAGCCGGCCGAGGTGCCGGGCGCCCTGCACGCGGCCGAGCACGCGGCGATCGGGCTGCTGCCGCTGGTCGCCACGTGCGACCGGTGGGACATCGGCGGCATTTCCACCGCACTGCACCCGGACACGGAGGCGCCGAGCGTGTTCGTCTACGACGGCCACCCGGGTGGCGCGGGTTTCGCCGAGCGGGCGTACGGGGCCGCGGCGGCGTGGCTGCTGGCCACCCGGGACGTGATCGCCGAATGCCGGTGCGAGACCGGGTGCCCGTCGTGCGTGCAGTCCCCGAAGTGCGGCAACGGCAACAACCCGCTGGCCAAGGCGGACGCGGTCAAGGTGCTCGACGTCGTGCTCGCCAACCTGCCGGATGGCCCGGGCGAGTAGCCCGCGGCCGGGTATTCGGTGGACGCGCGGGCGCCGGATTGCTCGGATGGCACGGTGGGTTCCTTCTGGACCGGCCGCCGGGTGCGGCTGCGCGGCATCGAGCTGGCGGACTGGTCCGCGTTCATGCAGTTCGACGGGTACGCCGAACACCAGCGATCGGTCGACGCCATTTATCCGCCCCGCTCGGCGGAGGGCTACCGGGCTTGGGCGAAAGAACAGGCAACTGCACCCGCCGCAGGAGACTGCTTCCAGCTCGCCATCGAGACCGTGGATGGCGGTGAGCTGGTGGGGAGCCTGTCGACCCAGGATGCCGACCCGCGCGCCGGACGGTTCCGCTACGGGATCGGCATCGGCGGCCCGCACCAGCGGCGCGGGTATGCCACCGAGGCCGTCGTACTGCTGCTGCGCTTCATGTTCGGGGAGCGGCGCTACCACAAGTGCGAGGCGGGGATCTACGCGTACAACGAGGCGTCGCTCGGGCTGCACCGCGGGCTCGGATTCGTCGAGGAGGGCCGGCTGCGCGACCACGAGTTCTTCGCCGGCCGATATCACGACGTGGTGATCATGGGCATGACGGCGGGGGAGTTCTGTGAACGCCACCCGTTCGGGCCGATCTGACCGCCTGGACCGCTGCCGCTGCACCCGGCTCCACTGTGGAGCCGGCCTTCCGGCCTCGTTTGTGGGAAACTCCGCGCGAACTGCGACGACGAGGAGTTTCCGATGCAACCAGCACAGCTACAGGCTCAGCGCCAGCTGCACATCCGCCAGCGGGTGCGGCTGATGGTCAACCAGTACGAGGTACACGCAGTGGCCCCGGACGGGTCCGAGGGTGGGCTGCTGGCGTTCGCTCAGCAGAAGCGGATGGCCTTCCGGGAGCAGGTGACGCTGTACACCGATGACAGCAAGCAGCAGCCGCTGCTCGGCTTCAAGGCACGTCAGGTGCTCGATCTTGGCGCCACGTACGACGTGACGGACGCCGGGGGCAACCACCTCGGCCTGTTCCGGAAGGACTTCGCGCAGTCCCTGCTGCGCTCGACCTGGCACGTGGAGCAGCCCGGGCTCGGAGTGGTCACCGGCCAGGAACGCAACCTGGCGGTCGCGCTGCTGCGGCGCTTCGTCGACTCGCTGTCCTGGCTGCCGTACCACTTCGACTTCATGATGAACGGCCAGGTGGCGTTCTCGGTGGTCAAAAAGTGGGGCCTGCGCGACCGGTATGTGGTGGACATCCACAACGACCAGCTCGACCGCCGGCTCGTCATTGCCATGGCTGTCGCCCTCGACGCCCTGCAGAGCCGCTGACAGCTTGCCGCTCCACCCTGCCTGCCTGCCTGCAGCGACCCGAATCTTGGACGGTTACCGTTAGAGCTAACGGTAACCGTCCAAGATTGCGCGCGCCCCAGCCGCAGATCACCCTTCGGGCCCCGGCTCGCCGCGTACCGGGCCGGCCCGGGCACTGGCGACCGCCACCGACGACAACGAGGGCAGCCCCGGAGCCGGCGCCGTCACCTCGACCGAGATCTGCACATCGAGGCCGTCCACCTGGCAGCCGCGCAGCCGCCCACCGTTGGCGGTGACGAAAGCCCCCGCCCGGGCGCAGGCCGCCGCCGGGCCATCGAGCACCCGGGCGGCTCCCGCGAGCGCGCCGAAATCCGCCGCCACCTGGGCCTGGTGCCTGGCGACCCGGATCGCGCCGACCGCTGCCGCAGTCATCGCGACCACCACCAGAACCAGCCCGATGGCGAGGAGCCACAGGGAGGCGCTGCCCCGGTCGTCCGCCCGGCGACTCACCGCGCCGGCGCCGGCGTACCAGGCTCGACCGCGGCCACGGCGGAGGCGGCGACGGTGAGCCGGGGTAGGGCCGCGCCGAACGCACGGACCGGTGCCCGCACCGACGCCACGACCGTGTCACCGGAGACCGCGACCGAGATCTCGGCGCCGGGAGGTGCCGACCCGGCGGCGGTCGAAGAGCCCGACTCACCGCGGGACGCTGCCAGGGCCGCCTCGCGGGCCGCGTCGACGCACTGCGCCTTTGTGGTCACCGCGCCGACCGCCGCGAGCCCGACCATGAGCAGCAACACCAGTGCCGGCAGGCCGGCCGCCAGTTCGGCGGTGTACGACCCCCGGTCGGCGAAGCCGACGCAGCCGTCGACGGGCCGGCCGGACCGACGGGTGCGGTCGCCGGCCCCCGCCGCTGGCCGGCACCGCCTCATTTGAGCGCTCGCCCGATCACGGCCGCCAGCGCCGCCTGGACCGTGCCGGACGTGAGGACCTTCAGCAGGATGCCAGCAAACGCGACGGCCGCCAGCGTGCCGACGGCGTACTCGGCGGTGTTCATCCCGGCATCTCCCCGCAACCGGGCGATCAGCTTGCGCACGATCTCTTCCTTCCTCTAGGCGGATACCAACACGTCGCCGAGCACGGCGACGATCACCGGCACCAGGCCGGCGAGAATGAAGGCGGGCAGAAAGCACAGACCCAGCGGCAGCACCACGAGCACGCCGGCGCGGCGCGCGGCGGCCTCTGCCGCAGCGGCCCGGTCGGCCCGAAGGTCGTCGGCGACCCGGG
>DASVMV010000421.1:0-4292 GCA_036384155.1 Micromonosporaceae bacterium | reverse complement strand
AACGTCGCCAAAAACGGGCCGAAGTCGCCCGAGCGGACCGCGGCGTTGAAGCCGCTCGCGTGGTCGCATACCCGTTCCGGAATCATGCGAGCCGCTCCTCGATCTCGTCGAGGCCGGCGGGCACCGAGTCCACGACGGTGAGCAGGTCGAGCGCGGCGGGGCGGACGAACGCGGTCCGGCCGAGCCGGCCGAGCCAGTCGACGAGCTCCCGGTAGAAGCCGCCGGTGTCCACGAGGACGACCGGCTTCCGGTGCAGCCCGAGCGTGGCCGTGGTCCACACCTCGAAGAGCTCGTCGAGCGTGCCGAGCCCCCCGGCCAGGGTCAGGAAGGCGTCCGACTTGTCGATCATCAAGGTCTTCCGACTCGCCATGCTGTCGGTAACGACCAGTTCGTCCGCCCGGGTGTCGGCCACCTCCAGGTCCACGAGCAGCTGGGGCATGATCCCCAGGGTGTACCCACCGCCGGCCCGCGCCCCGTCGGCGAGCGCACCCATCATGCCGACGCACCCGCCGCCGGACACCAGCGTGTGACCTCGGCGGGCAATCTCCGCGCCGGCCCGGCCGGCCAGGTCGAGCCACTTCTGATCGAGGGTGCGGGACGAGGCGCAGAAGACACAGATAGCCGCCATCGGATCAGCCCTTCTCCCGGGGGTGCTGGGTCGCGGCGCGCGCTTCGGTCTGCGCGGCCGCGGTCTCTCGGACCGCCTCCTGCTCCGCGGCGAGCTCGGCGTCGGCCTCGACGATATGCCGGACCGCGGTGTCGATGTCGTCCGTGACACACAGCAGATCCAGGTCGCTATGACCGATCTTGCCGCTGGCGGCCATTGTGTCCCGGAGCCAGTCGAGCAGTCCCCGCCAATAGTCCTCGCCCATGAGCACCACCGGGAAGCGGGTGACCTTGCCGGTCTGCACCAGGGTCAGCGCCTCGAAGAGTTCGTCCATCGTGCCGAATCCTCCCGGCAGGACGACAAACCCTTGGGCGTACTTGACGAACATCGTCTTGCGGGCGAAGAAATATCGGAAGTCGATCGCCAGATCCACCCACCCGTTGATGCCCTGCTCGAACGGCAGCTCGATACCGAGCCCGACGGACAGTCCACCTACTTCGGTGGCGCCGCGGTTGGCGGCCTCCATGACGCCCGGGCCGCCACCCGTGATGACCGCGTACCCGGCCCGGGCCAACGCGGCGCCCACCGCCTCGGCGAGTTGGCACTCCTCGCTGTCCGGCTTGCTCCGGGCGGACCCGAAGACGCTGACCGCCGGCGGCAGGTCGGCCAAGGTGTCGAACCCCTCGACGAACTCCGACAAGATCCGCAGCGCTCGCCACGCGTCCTTGGTTTTCCAGTCGGCGCGTCCGCGGGAGTCCAACAGCCCCTGGTCGGCGGTGGCGGCCCGGATGGCGTCCCGGCGTAAGGTGACCGCCCCGGCCGGCCGCTCCCGGCCGGGCCGTTCGGTCTCGTCGCGCCCGTTGCGATTGTTCATGGGTGTCAACGGTAGTGCCGCGCGGGCACCGACCGCCCGGCGGACGCCGGACCGGCCGCAGGACGAAAGGACGACACCGGCGCAACCAAATGGGTCGCTGCAACGTCTATCTGATCGGATACTGGTGCGGCCGCGTCGGCCGCGTCGGCCGCGCAGGGCGCCATCGGGGGAAGGAACACCGCGTGATGAACCGCAGCGAGATGATCCGGCGAAGGCGGCAGATGCACCGGCGGATCCGCGAGGTGGTGGCCGAGCGGCGGCTCCGGTCCGCAGCGGCCGGGGGGTCCGCGACGGCGGCTGCCGAGCAGAGGCCGGACCAGTCGGACGAGGCCCTCGACTGAGTGCCGCCATCGCCGGGCCGGCACACCGGGCGGCCCGGGGTGCCGTCCAGGCGTCACGCGGGCGTGAGCCAGCGGCGCAGGACCGCCGCCCCGGACCGGATCTTGTCGATCTCGACGCGCTCGTCCGGAGCATGAGCCAAATTGGGATCGCCCGGCCCGAAATTGAGCGCCGGGATTCCGAGCGCGGCGAAGCGGGATACGTCGGTCCAGCCGAGCTTGCCGACCGGCGACTCGCCGACCGCAGCCAGGAACTCGCGCGCCGGCGCTGCATCCAGGCCGGGTAGCGCGCCGGCCGCCAGGTCGGTCAACTCCACGTCGAAACCGGAGAAGACCTCGCGTACGTGGGCCTCGGCCTGCTCCGGTGTCCGGTCCGGTGCGAACCGGTAGTTGACCTGCACCTCGCACCGGTCCGGAACCACGTTGCCCGCCACCCCGCCGGAGATGCCGACCGCGCTCATCCCCTCGCGGTAGACACAGCCGTCGATGGTCACCGTCCGGGCCTCGTACGCCTCGAGCCGGCGCAGCACCTCCCCGGCCGCGTGAATGGCGTTGACCCCGTGCCAGGAGCGGGCGGAATGCGCCCGACGGCCGGTGGTGCGCACCTCCGCCCGGAGGGTGCCCTGGCATCCGGCCTCCACCATTCCGTACGTCGGTTCGAGCAGCACCGCGAAGTCGGCCGTCAGCCACTCGGGGTGGGCCTGTGCCACCAGGTGAAGTCCGTTGTAGCAGGACTCGATCTCTTCCGCCTCGTAGAAGAAGTAGGTCAGGTCGTACCGCGGCTCGGGCAGGCTCACCGCCAGATGCAGGGCGTAGGCGACGCCGGACTTCATGTCCGACGTCCCGCAGCCGTGGATCACCGCGTCGTCCAACCGCGACGGGAAGTTGTCATTCAGCGGCACGGTGTCCAGATGGCCGGCCAGCACCACCCGCTGGGCCCGGCCGAGGTCGGTGCGCGCCATCACCGTGTTGCCGTGCCGGTACGTCGACAGGTGCGGCACGCCGCGCAGCACCTCCTCGACGCAGTCAGCGATCTCCTTCTCGTTGCGCGAGACGGACTCGATGTCGACCAGGGCGCGGGTCAGCTCGACCGGATCGGCCAAGATCTCGGGGGTCAGCGGGTTCACCACGATCGTCACGGTACCGTCAGGGTCGGTGTGGCAAACGAAGGGCAGCGCGATGATGACGGATCCCGCCTGGGGCGTTGGACTGGCCACCGTGACCGCCGAAGGCCAGGTGCTCGACACGTGGTACCCGGCGGGCCGGCTGGGGCTGGGCTCGCCGCCGCATGGTGATCCGGCTGCCCTGCTCGGCCTTCCCCCGGCCACCGTCGGCGACCGGACGCTGCCCGGGCTCCGTACCGCGGTCGTGGCCACCGAGATCGGCTCGCTGGCCGATCCGATCAAGGACGCGGCCGACGCGTACCTGCGGTTGCATCTGCTGTCGCACCGGCTGGTGCGTCCCAACGAGGTCAACCTCGACGGCATCTTCGGCGTGCTGGCCAACGTGGCCTGGACCTCGGCGGGGCCGTGCCCGCCCGACCGGGTCGACGAGCTGCGGCTGCTCGAACGGAGGGCCGGCCGGCACCTGGCCGTGTACGGGGTGGACAAGTTCCCGCGAATGACCGACTACGTCGTGCCGTCGGGGGTGCGGATCGCCGACGCCGACCGGGTGCGGCTCGGCGCCCACCTGGCGTCCGGCACGACCGTCATGCATGAGGGCTTCTGCAACTTCAACGCCGGCACGCTGGGCGCGTCCATGGTCGAGGGCCGGATCGTCGCCGGCGTCGTGGTCGGCGACGGGTCGGACATCGGCGCCGGTGCGTCGATCATGGGCACGCTGTCCGGTGGCGGCACCGAAAAGGTGCGGATCGGCGAGCGCAGCCTGCTCGGCGCGAACGCCGGTATCGGGATCTCCCTCGGCGACGACTGCGTCGTCGAGGCCGGCTGTTACGTCACCGCAGGCTCGAAGGTCACGCTGCCGGATGGTCGCGTGGTCAAGGCGCGGGAGCTGTCCGGAGTCAACGGACTGCTCTTCTGGCGCAACTCGGTGACGGGCGCGCTCGAGGCGAGGCCGCGCACCGGCCGGGGCATCGAGCTCAACGTCGCGCTGCACGCCAACGACTGACGGCCCCGCCCGGCGCTAGCGCGGCCGGGGCCCCCAACGCGGGGGCTCGCACACCCAGCCGTTCCCGTCGAGGTCGGGGTACCACCCGTACTCCACGTCGCGCCGCTCCTTGTACGGACCCAGGCCCGCGGCGAGGACCTCCGCGCAGCTGGCGTACCGCTGGTCGGCCCGGGGCGGCCCATGGGGATCCGGGGTCGGGTGGGGATGTTCGCCCCTCCCGTCGCCGCGGGGCGGTGTCGCAGACGGCGGCCACGTCGGCGGGGGCACAGCGGGAGAGGGTACGGGTGGCACGGGAGCGGGCGCCGGCTCTGGTCCCACGGGCCGGCCGGGCGCCGGTGCGGGTCCA
>DASVMV010000420.1:0-2126 GCA_036384155.1 Micromonosporaceae bacterium | reverse complement strand
GGTCCGCAGGGGCCGCCGGCTCCGCGAGGGCGAGCAGCCGACCGGCTGCCGCCCTGATCTGCGAGGCCTCCCCGCTCAGCTCGGCCGAGGCGACACGCAGCGCGGCGGCGAGCGGAGCCGGGTGCGCGGCGGGCTGGCCCGTACTGATGGGTTCCTCGGGACCGGCCAGCCGCAGGAGGTCTGCGGCGCCCGGCAGATCGTGCGCGGCCAACCGGTCCGCGGCGTACGCCAGCGCGAGCATCGGCCGGTCCCGTAGCTCGTCGGGTGGTGGCGGCGGTGCGGCCGGGGCGGCCGCGTCTGCCGCCGGTGGCAGCAGTTCCCGCCAGCTCTTGACGAGCACGCGTTCGGCGGCGTCACCGGCGTCCCCGGCGAGCGCGTGCCGCAGCGCCGAGCCGGGCTGATCATGCTCGGCGTACCACCGTGCCGAGCGGCGGTGCAGGTCGCGCAGCTCCGCCTCCGGCCGGCGCCGTAGCCGGGCGCGGAAGAGGTCGCGGAGGGGGCGGCGGTGCCGGAAGGCGTTTGGCACGGCGTCGAGCCGGACGGTGAAGCCGGTGCGCGCCTCCGCGTCGGCGAGCAGTTCCGCGCCTCCGGTACCGCCCGTGAGCGCATCCAGCAGGCCTCCGCACAGCCGGTCGGCAACCGCGGCCCGGGTGAAGGCCTCGACGGCTTCGGCGGAAAGCCGGGCGACGACCTCGTCGGTCAGGAAGTCGGCCACCGCCGGCAGGTCACCGCCGAACTCGTCGACGAAGCGGGCGGGTTCGGGATGCCCCGCGAGCAGGATCGCCGCCAGCCGCAACCCGACGGCCCACCCTTCGGTGCGCTCGCGCAGCTGCTCGACCTGGGCCCGGGGCAGGGCGACCCCGTGCAGGGCGAGCATGTCGACCGCCTCGGCGGTGGTGAACGCGAGGTCGTTGTCGCTCAACTCGGCCACCGCGGCCCGCAGGCGCCATCGGTGCAGCGGCAGGCAATTGGCCGTCCGTACGCCCAACACCACGCGGAGCCGCCCGTCCGCATGGCCGATGAGATAGTCCAGGCCAGCCGCGAAGCCCGGGTCCTCGAGGTGATCGGCGCCGTCCACGACGAGGGTCACCGGCGACGGGAGCCGGCTGAGGGCGGCAGCCAGGTGGACGAGGGGTTCGCGGGACTTCGCAGCGGCGACCGCGCGGTCGGCGACCGGGAGCGCCGCCGCGAGGTACGACCAAAGGTGGTCGCGCCGGTCTCCCGACTCGACCGTCAGCCAGGCAAGCCGCTCCCCTGACCGCCGCTCCCGGAACCATGCGCCGAGCAGAACGGTCTTGCCCCATCCGGCCGGCGCCGCGACCAGCGTGAGCGGGCGGGTGGCCGCCTCGTCGAGGCGGCCGGACAGCCGGGGCCGCGCCACCACCTGCCCGACCTCGGGCGGCGCCATCTTCGCCGCCAGCAGCGGCAGATCGGTCGTCACGCCACCGTTTGGCGCGCCTTCGATCGGGTTCTCGGGCGCTACGACCGTCCGGAGCTCGCGCATCCGCCCTCCCCCGCCAGAGACCGAGTCGATGCTCGGGCGCCGACGGTTACCCGGCGGCCGACATTTCACCCCTTTATGGCGTAGCGCATTCACCCTCCGGGACGAATCCGGTGCGGGCTCGGCGAGCCCGCGCCGGGTCGTACGGCGGCCTCAGTATCCGCCGCCGCCACCTCCCCCACCGCGCGAGGCGATGGCGATGGCGATGACGATGCCGAGGAGCACGATCGCGGCGATCGCGATCCACAGCACCGTCCGTGACCTGGAACTTCTGGGGCTTGCGACCATGTCCTCACCTCCGCCGCCGGGGTACCCGTCCAGCGGCTGCCCATGTGCAGATGCACGGGGGTCGCGCGACGGGGTCCCGCTGTCGCCCGACATCCCCTCTGTCCCAGGGTAAGGTTGCTGGGTGTTTTCTGCCCATTTCGCGCGGTCGGCGCACCCCCGCTCAACGCTGCGGCACGCCCACCGGTGGGGCCGGTCCGGCGGCCTCGTGACGAGCGTGGTTCTGCTGGCCATGGCGGTCGGAGCGACCCCGGCCGCGGACCGGCTTCCGGTCCGGCAGGCCCCACCGCGGCCGGCGGCCGGCGAAACGGTCGCATCCGCCCCGCCCGTACGCGTGCAG
>DASVMV010000419.1:0-4557 GCA_036384155.1 Micromonosporaceae bacterium | reverse complement strand
GAAGTCGCCGGCCGGCCGGTGCCACACGCCGGCGAGCCGGCCGGTGTCGAGCATGACATCGACCCGCGGTGGGGCGGCACCCCAGTCGAGCTTGGTGCCGGCGCCACGGGCCACCACCGCCAGGTCGGCGTCGGCGGCGAGGCGGAGCACGGCCGTCACCGCCTGCACGGTGCCGGGTATCGCGACGAACCGGGCCGCGACGCCGGCCACGTCGTCGGCCGCACCGGCGAAGCGGGCGAAGCCGGTCCCGCAGATACTGAGTAGGTGGTGGAGCACGTCGACGGCGGGGCGCGGCTGGGAAGTCATCGCGGTCATCGTACACCTGTTCGAATAGGACTCGACCGCGATTCGGCGATCGATCGGCGGTACCGTGATCCGCGTGCCGACCGAACTCCCGGAGCCCCCCGTCGCCAAGCGCGTGCCGCGCGAGCGCACGCACCACGGCGACACCGTCATCGACGAGTACGCCTGGCTCGCCGCCAAGGACGACCCCGACACGATCGCCTACCTGCAGGCCGAGAACCGCTACACGGAGGCTGCCACCGCTGGCCTGGCCCGGTTGCGGGACACGCTCTTCGGCGAGATCAAGCGGCGTACCCAGGAAACCGATCTGTCGGTGCCCACCCGCAAGGGCGGGTACTGGTACTACACCCGGACGGTCGAGGGCCAGCAGTACGGCATTCACTGCCGGCGCCCGGTCGCCGAGGGCGAGACCGATCCGCCGCTGCCAGCCGACGGCGCTCCGCTGCCCGGCGAGGAAATCCTGCTCGACGGCAACCTACTCGCCGCGGGACATGACTTCTTCGCGCTCGGCACCTTCGACGTGAGCCCGGACGGGCGCTGGCTGGCGTACTCGACCGACTTCACCGGCGACGAGCGGTTCACCCTGCGGGTCAAGGACCTGCAGACCGGGGAGGTGCTGGCCGACGCGGTGCCGGACACCTTCTACGGCACCGCCTGGTCGGCTGACGGTACGACCCTGTTCTATCTCACGGTGGACGAGACGTGGCGGCCGTACCGGGTCTGGCGACACACCGTCGGCACGCCGGCCGGCGACGACGCGGTCGTCTACGAGGAGGCCGACGAGCGGTTCTGGGTGGGTGTGGAGCTGACCCGTTCGGAAAAGTTCATCTTCATCGACGTCCATAGCAAGATCACCAGTGAGGTGTGGGTGATCCCCGCCGGCAACCCCACCGGCGAGCCGGCGGTGGTCGCGCCGCGCCGGCAGGGCGTGGAGTACTCGGTCGAGCACCACGGGCACCGGCTGCTGATCCTGCACAACGACGGCGCCGAAGACTTCGCGCTCGCGTACACGTCGGCCGACGCCCCGGGTGAGTGGGTGCCGCTGATCGAGCACTCTCCCGGCACCCGCCTGGAGTCCGTCGACGCGTTCGCCAACCACCTCGTCGTGTCCCTGCGCAAGGACGGGCTCACCGGCGTACGGGTGCTGCCGGTGGGCAGCAGCGACTCCTACGACATCGAGTTCCCCGAGCCGATCTACAGCGTGGGGCTGGACGCCAACCCCGAGTACGACACCACCTGGCTGCGGCTGCGCTATGCATCCCTGGTCACGCCGGACTCGGTGTACGACTACGACCTGGTGACCCGCCGGATGGTGCTGCGCAAGCGCACGCCGGTGCGTGGCGACTTCGACCCCGAGGCGTACGAGCAGCACCGCGAGTGGGCGGTCGCCGACGACGGCACCCGGGTGCCGATCTCGGTGGTGTGCCGAAGCGGCACCCCCCGGGACGGCTCGGCGCCGTGCGTCCTCTACGGCTACGGCTCGTACGAGGCCAGCATGGACCCCTGGTTCTCGATCCCGCGGCTGTCCCTGCTGGACCGGGGCGTGGTCTTCGCGGTGGCGCACATCCGCGGCGGCGGCGAGATGGGGCGCCGGTGGTACGAGGACGGCAAACTGCTCGCCAAGAAGAACACGTTCACCGACTTCGTGGCCTGCGCCCGGCACCTGGCCAAGTCCGGCTGGACCGCCGCAGACCGCCTGGTGGCGCGGGGCGGCTCGGCCGGGGGGCTCCTGATGGGAGCGGTGGCCAATCTGGCACCGGACGCGTTCACCGGCATCGTCGCGCAGGTGCCGTTCGTCGACGCCCTCAACACGATCCTCGACCCGTCGCTGCCGCTGACTGTCACCGAGTGGGAGGAGTGGGGCAATCCGCTGGCCGATCCCGACGTGTACGCGTACATGAAGTCGTACACGCCGTACGAGAACGTCTCGGCCGTGGACTATCCGGCGATCCTCGCGGTGACCAGCCGCAACGACACCCGGGTGCTCTACCACGAGCCGGCCAAGTGGATTGCCCGGCTGCGGGCGGTCGCGCCGGACGGGTCGTACCTGCTGAAGACGGAGATGGAGGCCGGCCACGGCGGGCCGAGCGGCCGGTACGACGCCTGGAAGGAGGAGGCCTTCATCAACGCCTGGATCGTCGACCGGGTGGGGCTGGCCTAAGGAAGGGACCTTTATCGCTTTCGGTATAGGAGGGCGCCCTTCCCAGCCGTCAGGCGAGTGCGGCCGCGAGCACCGCCGGATCGACGTTGCCGCCGGACACAACCGCGACGGTACGGCCCGCGGGCAGCTGGTCGCGGTGGAACAGGTAGGCCGCGGTGGCCACCGCGCCGCTCGGCTCGACGACCAGGCGGGCGCCCTGCACCAGCCGGGCGAGCGCAGCGGTGATTTCGTCCTCCGTGACCGTCACGATGTCGTCCAGCCGCTCTCGCAGGTGCGCGAAGGTCAGCGCGGACAGCTGCGTACGCAGGCCGTCGGCGATGGTCCGGTACGTCCGGTCGACGTCCCACACAACGACCTCACCCGCGGCGAGCGACTCCTGGGCGTCGGCCGCGTACACCGGCTCGACGCCGATGACAGCCGCGGACGGCCGCAGCGCCTTGACCGCGGTGCCGATCCCGGACGCCAGCCCCCCACCGCCCACCGGTACGAGCACCACGTCGACGTCGGGCAGGTCCTCGATGATCTCCAGCCCGATCGTGCCCTGGCCGGCGATGATGTGGCGGTGGTCGTACGGCGGCACCAGGGTGCGGCCCTGCTCGGCGGCGATCTTCTCGGCCCGTTCGAGTCGCTGGGCCGGCGGTACGAACACCACCTCGGCGCCCTGCTCGCGTACCTGATCGACCTTGACAGCCGGCGCTCCCTCCGGGATGACCACCGTGCACGGCGATCCGGCCGCCCGGGCGGCGTAGGCCAGCGCGAGGCCGTGGTTGCCGGAGGAGTGCGTCACCACGCCGCGCGCCCGCCGCTCGGCAGTCAGCCGGGCGACCGCGTTCGTGGCGCCGCGCAGCTTGAACGACCCGACCGGTTGCAGACTCTCCGGCTTGAGCCACAGCCGGTCGTCCCAGCGGGCGGGCAGCAGCGGCGTACGCAGCACCGACCCGGCGATGTCGGTGGCGGCGGTTTTGATGTCGGCGAGGGTCACGAGTTCCATCCCGCCATCCTGCCCTGCGGTGCCGAGCCGGCCCGGTACGGGCCAAAAGATCGACTCGATGTACGCGACATCGGGGCATCCCGTTGACGGCGATGCCCCGATGTCGCGGATATGGAGTTGATCTAGTGCGGCTCGGCCGGTGGCGTCCACTTCGGATCGCGGCCGGCCGCGCAGAGCAGGCGGTCGAATTCCGTGGCGTCGGGACCCGCCGGTACGGCCGCACCGAAGACGCCCATCGCGCGGGCCCGGGGACCCATCTGCTCGACCAGCCCGTGCAGCACGCCGACCACGGTCGGCTCTGCCGCAAACGGCTGCCCGGTCGCCCGGGCCAGGTCCCATGCGTGGACGGTGAGGTCGAGCAGCGCCATCGTGCCGACCGTCGTCTGTGGAAGTCCCATCCCGCTCGACACGCCCTCCTCCGCCGATGGCTCGGACCAGGCGTCGATCAGCCCGCCGCACTCGGCCTCGAACCGGTCCCGCCAACCGTCGGCCAGAAAGTCCGGCTTGTCGGCCCACTCGACCGGCTCCTTCGCCGCCAACGCCGGGAAGTTGACCACCACCTGGAAGAGGTGGTTGGCCAGGTCGCGGACGGTGTAGTCGCGGCACGGGGTGGGCAGGTCGAGTTGGTCGTCGGCGATGCCCCGGATGACGGCGACGGCTCGCGGCGCGGCACGGGTCAGCAGATCGCTAGTCTCGGTAGCCATAAGGCCAGCAGTATGAAGGCGGTCTTGAACAAATGCGACCCGGGCCGCGCCGGGACAGCCGGGGAATCCTCGATCCCGAGCGGCTGATGCGCCGGGTCCACGGACTTCGCGTACCGGTCCTCGTTGCCGACCCGCCGGTTGCAGCGGCTCGGCACGTACGCCCGCTTGATCAAATGAGGCGGCACAGGATTCCCGATCTTCCAGGACCAAAGCCCGCAGAACTCTAGAATCGGGCAAAATGCCGCGCGCTACAGGGGGCCGCGATGACCACGCCCGACCCGGCCGAGAACGGCTCGAAGAGGCCGCGCGCCGACTCCGAGCCGGGCTCGCGGCCGGGCCGGCGACCGGGCTCGCGACCAGACGAAGAGGCCGGCCCGGGGGCGGGTCCGGGGGCCGGC
>DASVMV010000418.1:0-2257 GCA_036384155.1 Micromonosporaceae bacterium | reverse complement strand
CCGGTACGCCGGGTGGACAGCCGCCACAGCACCGGCACCCGCGGCCGGTCGACCCAGCGTCCGAGCTTCGCCAGCAGCGCCGGCAGGACGGTCAGCGAACCGAGCACTGCGACCGCCACCACGAGCATCGATCCGACGGCGAACGAGGAGAACACCACGTCGTCGGCCAGGAACAGGCCGGCCATCGAGATGATCACGGCCGTGCCGGAGACGACGACGGCGCGACCCGAGGTCTCCGCGGCGATCTCGACCGCGTCCAGATGCCGGCGCCCCTTGGCCCGCTCCTCCCGCTCGCGACGCAGGTAGAACAGCGAGTAGTCGACGCCGACGGCCATGCCGATCAGCAGGATCACGCTGGCCGTCGTGTCCACCGCCGGCACCAGGTGCGACGCCAGCGTGGACAGCCCGATGGCCGCGGCCACGGACGAGAGCGCCAGCAGCACCGGCACGCCGGCCGCGATAAGCGCGCCGAACGCGACGATCAGGATCGCCAACGTCGCCGGCACGCTCAGGAATTCGGCCCGTTTGAAGTCCTTGCCGATGGTCTCGTCGAGCGAGCGGCCGATGGACGCCCCGCCGACCTGCTCGACCCGCACCTTCGGGTGCTCGGCCTGGGCCGCGGCGGTGGCGTCCAGCAGCGGCTGCACCCGATCGCTCGCGGTCTCCGAGTCGCCGGCCAGGGTGACCGGCAACAGGATCGCCGTCCCGTCCCGGGCCGGCACCGGCTCGCCGACGGCGGCGACCTCCGGCAGGCTCCTCAGCCGGGTCGCGGCGTCGGTGGCGGCGGCGCTGGCGGCCGCCCGGTCAAGGCGCCCTTCGCGGGCCGTGATGAGGACGTTCTCGATGGCCGGGTCGGCAAAGTCGCCGGACCGCACGATCGTCTCGGCCCGGCCGGACTCACCGATCGACTGGTCGTCGACGGTCGCCTCGTTCAGTCCGGTTGCGCTGCCGCCGGCGAAGCACACCGCGACGAACACCACCCACATTGCAATTGCCCGCCACGGATGCTCCGCGCTCCACCGCGCGATACGCACCGTTACCGGTCTGCTGCCCATTTTGCGGGCTCCCCCTTAGCGTCGTTGTCTGGTCGGGCCTGACGCTATGGGCGTGCCGCGGTGGGGACATCCGGGTACGACCCGCGTCCATCCCGGACATTGGGCGAGGGGGAGCTCCCCGATTCCGCTCAGGGTTGTCCCGGTGCCGCCAGCCGGGGGCGGGGCTGGCAGCGGGGACAACTGAAGGACGAGCGGTTCATGAACGGCTCTCGCCGGATCGGCGTGCCGCAGCGGCGGCACGGCAGGCCTTCGCGGCCGTACACGTTCAGCGCCCGGTCGAAGTACCCGCTCTCGCCGTTGACATTCACGTAGAGCGCATCGAAGCTGGTGCCGCCCTGGGCGATCGCCTCGCCGAGCACGTCCCGTACGTGGCCCAGCAGCCGGGTGGCCGCCGGCCGGGTGAGCCGCTCGGTGGGCCGCGTGCCGTGCAACCCGGCCCGCCACAGCGCCTCGTCGGCGTAGATGTTGCCCACCCCGGAGATCAGGGTCTGGTCGAGCAGCGCCCGCTTGACGCCGGTCCGTTTGCGCCGGATCGCGGCGACGAACTCGGCGTCGGAGAACGCCGGATCCATCGGATCGCGGGCGATGTGCGCGATCTCGGCCGGCAGGGCCATGCCGCCCTCGGACACCGCGAGCCCGCCGAACGTGCGCTGGTCGACGAACCGCAGCTCCGGACCGCCGTCGGCGAAACCGAACCGGATTCTCAGGTGCAGCTCGTCGGCGGCCGCCGCCGGGCGGATCAGCAGCTGTCCGGACATCCCGAGGTGGCCGATCAGCGCGTCCCCACTGTCCAACGGAAGCCAGAGGTACTTCCCGCGGCGGGCGGCGTCGAGCACCGTACGCCCGGCCAGTACGGCCGCGAAGTGCGCCGGCCCGGCCAGGTGCCGGCGGACTGCCCGGGGATGCCGGACCTCGACCGCGGCAATCCGCCGGCCGGCCACCCACTTGGCCAGCCCTTTGCGGACCGTCTCCACCTCTGGCAGCTCAGGCACGGGGCGGCACTCCACATCCCACAGACAGGGACCGGCCCGGGCCGGCCCGGGCGGTCAAGGCTAGTCAGACGTCCGGCGCGGCCGTCGGCGCGGCCGGCGGCACCTCGGTCGGCTCGGCCATCTTCTCCGACAGTGTCCGCCACGCGGCCTCGGCCGCGCGCTGCTCGGCCTCCTTCTTGCTCCGGCCCTCCGCCCCGCCGTACCGCTGGC
>DASVMV010000417.1:0-8894 GCA_036384155.1 Micromonosporaceae bacterium | reverse complement strand
TGATCGCGAAAGCGTTCCCCCCGCGCACCGGCCGCCACACGACGATCGCCGGTGGCGCCGTTCGTACCATCGGCGCCTCCGCATCCTCCGACGTCCGGTGGCGGGTGCGCGTTCCGGGCACCCGCCACCGCCGTGCGCCCTACTCGGCCGGCGCACCCGTTGTCGGCTCGGGCCGCGATCCGGGCGCCGGCTCCGCACCCGCCGGCTCCGCACCCGCCGGCTCGGCACCCGACGGCTCCGCGCTGCCCGCGGGCCGGGGAATGGACGGTTCCGGCAGGTTGTGCCGCGGACCGGTGAACCAGTGCCGGGCGCTGAGCACCCACCAGAGCGCGGCGACGCCGACCACCACGGCGACGGCCACGATGGTGTAGTTGAAGTTGGTCGCGGTGATCGGGCTCGCCGAGGGCAGCACGAAGAGCACGCAGATGATGGCTACCCAGGCCACCGCGAGCCAGCCGACCGGGGCGCTCCACCGGCCCAGGTTCCACCGCCCGACCACGAAGTCGTCCCGGCGCCGGCGGAGGAACACCGGTGTCACGTACGCGATGTAGAGGCCGATCACCGCGATCGAGGTGGCCGCGAGGTACGCGGTCGTGTTCCACAGCGACGGGACCACGAGAACCGCCGAACAGGCTACGCACAGCCAGATGGAGTTTGTCGGGGTACCGGTGCGCGGGTTGACCTGCTTCCACAGCCGCGATCCGGGCAGCGCGCCGTCGCGGGCGAAGGCGTACGCCATTCTCGAGTTGGCCGTGACCGACGCCATGCCGCAGAAGAACTGCGCGACGACGCAGATGAACAGCAGGAAGGCGCCGAGGTTGTCCCCGGCGGCGTCGATGAAGATCTGCGCCGGCGGCAGCCCGAGAGCCGTGGTCCGCTCGGCGTCGTAGTCCTGAATGGACCAGGTGATGGCGAAGAGCAGCACGAAGCCGGCGATGACCGAGGCGACGACGGACATCACGATGCCGCGCGGCGCGGACACATCCGCCTCGTGCGTCTCCTCCGCCACGTGCGCGCTCGCGTCGTACCCGGTGTAGGTGTACTGCGCCATCAGCAGACCGATGAGTACGGCGTACGCGGCCGCCCCGCCGAATCCGAACCCGGTTTCGTTGCGGACCTCGAAGAAGACCTCGGAGATCGGCTTGTGCTGGTCCGGCACGACGGCGAGCACGACGACGATCACGGCTACGCCGACGATATGCCACCAGGCGCTGATGTCCGACAGCAACCGGACCAGGTTGACCCCGAACGTGTTGAGCAGGCCGTGCGCCACGATGATCGCCAGGAAGATCAGGAAGGTCCGGCCAGCGGTCACCCGCATGTCGAAGACGAGGCTGAAGAAGGCCGAGGTGGTGATGGCCGCGCCGAAGTCGATGGCGGCGGTCACCGCCACCTCGCCGAGGAAGTTGAGCCAGCCGACGAACCACGCCCACGTGGCCTTGTTGCGCTTCGCGAGCGCCGCCGCCCACCAGTAGAGCGCGCCAGCGGTCGGGTATACCGAGCAGATCTCCGCCATGGCCAAGGCGACGAGGATCACCATGACACCGACGAAGAGCCAGCCCAGGGTGATCGCGAGCGGACCGCCGGCGGTCATGGCGATTCCGTACGAGGTGATGGCGCCGGCCAGGATCGAGATGATCGAGAACGAGACGGCGAAGTTGGAGAAGCCGGTCAATCGGCGCCGCAACTCCTGCTTGTAGCCCAACTCGGCGAGGCGTTCCTCGTCGGTTTCGGGGTGGGGTGGGGGTACTTCTCCTTGCACGGTGGATCTCATCGGTGTCTCCTATGGGGCCGTGGGTTGGAGACAGTGACATAGGTCACCCTCTGAGCGGCATGATGGACCGGGGCGGCACGCCGGTCAATGGAAGGCCGGGCGGTAATCGGTCCGCGAACAGACCATTTCCTCCTACGCCGGTCAGCTGATCGCCAGCCCCAGCACCCACAGCACCGCCACGCCCAGGCCCGCGCTCAGCTCGATCAGCAGCGACAGGCCCGCGGCCTTGAGCGCCTCGACAGTGGACGGCCACGCCGGGCGGCCGGTTCCGAGCCGGGCCCGCTCGGCCAGCCAGACGCCGAGCACGAACCCGCCGATCAGGCCCACCACCGGAACGACGAAGAACCCGACCAGGCCAAGCACCCCACCGGCGAGCAGGGACACATTCGGTACGCCGGTTCGCCGAAGATTGCGCGCCGGCCAGAGCCACTTCACGATCAGTCCGATCGCGGTCACCCCGGTCGCCGCCGCGAGGATCAGCCACTTGGTCCAGTTGCCCTCGGCGAAAAGGGCCCACAGCAGCACGCCGCCCCAGCACAGCACCAGTCCGGGCAGGCCGGGCACCAGGACGCCCACCACGCCGACGACGATCGCGAGACCGGCGACGAAGGTCACCGCAGCCTGGGTATCGGTAAGATCCACGGACCTAGCCTGCCCGACGCGGCCGCCCGACGCACCTTCCCCGCAGCCGAATTGCTACCAACGCATCCCTGTTATCGCGCCCAAGTCCGTGCAGCAGGCCCGGTGTGGTGCTACGGAGCTGCGCCGCATACGATGACCGGCGGAACTCCGCATCTCGTGTCCGAGGAGTGTGTCGCAAAAGGGCACGGGGCCCCGCGTGCGCGGGGAGGAGGTGGCGACAGCATTGTCAGCTGCCCATCTTCTGGAGATCATCATGGACCTCGGCCTCGGCCTCCCCATCAGCCCCGGCCGCCTGCTCGACTGGGCCCATCGAGCGGAAGCCTCGAGCTTCGACACGCTGGCGCTGCTTGACCGCCTCGCGTACGACAATCCCGAGCCGCTCGTCGCACTATCCGTCCTCGCCGGCGCCACGGCACGGATCCGCCTGCAGACGGAGGTGCTCCTCGGCCCGCTGCGAGGAACCGCGCTGCTGGCGAAGCAGGTTGCCACGCTCGACCGCATGTCCGGTGGACGGTTCCTTCTCGGCGTCGGCGTGGGCGGCCGCGCCGACGACCACGCCGCAGCCGAGACGCCGATCGCGCAACGCGGACGGATCCTCGACCAGCAGCTCGCCGCGCTGCGCGAGATCTGGCGCGGCGGGCCGTACTCCGGTACCCATGTCGGGCCGCGGCCGGCCACGCCGGGTGGCCCGCCGATCCTCATCGGTGCCTTCGCGCCGTCAGCGCTGCGCCGGGTGGCGCTGTACGGTGATGGCTTTGTGTGCGCGGCGCCGCTGGCTTCGGCCGCACCGCTGGTACGTGCAGTTCATGAGCAATGGGCAGCGGCTGGCCGCCTCGGCCGGCCCCGGTTGGTTTGCCAGGTGAATGTCGCCATCGGCTCCCCCTCGACGGTCCAACGCGCACGCCGAGCGATTGCCGACTATTACGCATTCACCGGCCGACCGGGGTGGGGTGAGCCGCTCAGCGATCGGGTGGAAATCGCCGACACTGTCGCCGCATACCGCGAGTTCGGCGCTGACGAACTGGTGCTGTACTGCTACGCCGATGACCCGGGCCAGGTCGAGGCGCTCGCTTCGATCATGCGCTGACCACCTACCCCACGGACCGTACAGCTCCGGACTACGTCCGGGACCCGTGAAACTGGGTCGGCGACGGCACGGCCGACTCGTACAGTCGCTGGGCATGGGTGACGATGACCAGCGAGAGGTGGTTCGCCGAGGCTACGACGCATTGTCCTACCACTACCGTCGGGACGACGCGGACGATGGCCAGTACGCTCCGTGGCTCGGCGACCTGCTTCCACGGCTCCCAGGATCGGCAGACGTCCTCGATCTCGGCTGCGGCTGCGGTGTGCCGGCATCCCGGTTTCTCGCCAACGCCGGGCACCGCGTCACCGGAGTGGACATCAGCGACGTGCAGATCGCTCGCGCCCGCCGCCTGGTCCCCACCGCCACGTTCGTGCGGGCGGACGCCGTGGAACTCGACCTGCCGCCGGCACGCTTCGACGCCGTGGTCTGCCTCTACACCCTGATACACATCCCGCTCGCGGACCAACCCGGCCTCATCCGCAGGATCGGTAGGTGGCTGCGTCCCGGCGGTTGGCTGCTGGCCACAACCGGCCACGACGCCTGGACCGGGACCGAGGACAATTGGTTGGGCGGCCCAGCCACCATGTGGTGGAGCCAAGCCGACGCCGCCACCTACCGATCGTGGCTCCACCAAGCCAGCCTGACAATCACCGCCGAGGCCTTCATCCCGGAAGGCGCCGACGGACACACCCTGTTCTGGACACAGAGGTCACCGATCTGACCATATCCGGATCGTCAGGCGGCCGACTCAAGCAAAAGCGCGATGCCCTGGCCCACCCCGATGCACATCGTGCACAACGCCCGCCGCGCGTCGCGATGGCTCAGTTCGAGCGCAGCGGTCAGGGCGAGCCGCGCCCCGCTGGCGCCCAGCGGATGGCCCAGCGCGATCGCCCCGCCGTTCGGGTTGACGTGTTCGGCGTCCTCCGGCAGGCCCCACTCGCGCAGCACCGCCACGGCCTGGGCGGCGAACGCCTCGTTCAGCTCCACGACGTCGACCTCGCCCACCGTGAGGCCGAGCCGGCCGAGCAGCCGGGCGGTCGCCGGCACCGGACCGAGGCCCATCACCCGCGGCGCCACGCCCGCCGCCGCGGCGCCGACCACCCGGGCCAGCGGAGTCAGCCCGTAGCGCTCGACCGCCGCCTCGCTGGCCACCAGCAGCGCCGCCGCGCCGTCATTGACGCCGGAGGAGTTGCCAGCGGTCACCGTGCCGCCGGCCTGGAACGGGGTCGGCAGCGCGGCGAGCTTCTCCAGCGAGGTCTCCCGCGGGTGTTCGTCCGCGGTCACCAGCCGAGTGTCGCGGCGCCCCTCGGGCACGCTGATCGGCGCGATCTCCTCGGCGAGCCGCCCGTTGGCCTGCGCCTTGGCCGCGCGCTGCTGGGAGCGCAGCGCGAACTCGTCCTGCGCCACCCGGTCGATGCCGCGTTCGGCGGCCACGTTCTCCGCGGTCTCCGGCATCGAGTCGGTGCCCCAGCCCTGAGCCATCCGCGGGTTCACCAGCCGCCACCCGATGGTGGTGTCGAACACCTCGGCGGTACGCGCGTACGCCGCCGGCGCCTTCGGCATCACGAACGGCGCCCGGGTCATGCTCTCCACCCCGCCGGCCACGACCAGGTCCGCCGCACCGGCCGCGATCGAGCGGGCCGCGTACGCCACCGCGTCGAGGCCGGAGCCGCAGAGGCGGTTGACCGTCGTGCCGGGTACGCCCTCGGGCAGGCCGCCCAACAGCGCCGCCATCCGGGCCACGTTGCGGTTGTCCTCGCCGGCCTGGTTGGCGCAGCCCAGCACGACGTCGTCCACCGCGGCCCAGTCCACGGCCGGGTGGCGGGCCACCAGCTCCCGGATGACGTGCGCCGCCAGGTCGTCGGGACGGACCGCGGCGAGAGCGCCGCCGTAGCGGCCGATCGGCGTACGGACACCGGACACGAGGAACGCGGCGGGCATGGCGGCACCTTCCGGTCGGGGAGGCCGAGGGGAAAGCCCCGGACCGGATCGCGGCGGGGGCGATCCCCGCCAGGATAACCAGCGCAGCGTTAGGTTGGCCTAGTCGTGAGCGCGAGGAGCGAGCGTTCGTGGGCGGCTCGCGTGGGACGCGGCCGCGCACGAATGCGAGTTGCAGCGAAGCGGAGCCCCGCAGTCGCGAACGGAGGTGTAATGGCCAAGGCACAGTTCGGTACGGAAACAGCGTCGACCGGCGAGTTCGTACGCCAACCAAACCGGTTCACCGGCCGGATCACCGCGGAGTCGACCTCACCACCCGGTGGTGGCCCCGATGACCAGGGGCGGTGGCCGCTGGAGGCCGGCCGTTACCGCCTGGTGTGGTGCCGCGCCTGCCCCTGGGCGCACCGGTCCCGGATCGTGCTCGGGCTGCTCGGCCTCGACAAGGTGATCTCGCTGGCGACGGTGGACCCGATCCGGGACGAGCGCGGCTGGCGCTTCGGCCTCGACCCCGGTGGCCGTGACCCGGTGCTCGGCATCCAGTTTCTCGCCGACGCCTATTTGGCCACCGACCCCGACTACACCGGACGGGTCACCGTTCCCGCCCTGGTCGACACCGTGACCGGGCAGGTGGTCACCAACGACTACCCCCGAATCACCCTGGACCTGTCGACCGAGTGGCGGGACTTCCACCGTCCCGGGGCGCCCGACCTGTACCCAACGCACCTGCGGCCGCAGCTGGACCAGCTGATGGACCAGATCTACCGGGACGTCAACAACGGCGTCTACCAGTGCGGGTTCGCCACGTCTCAGGCGGCGTACGAGGACTCGTACCGCCGGCTCTTCGACCGGCTGGATGCGCTGTCCGAGCGGCTCGCCGAGCGGCGGTACCTGATGGGGGACGCGATCACCGAGGCCGACGTACGGCTCTTCACCACGCTGGTCCGCTTCGACGCCGTCTACCACGGGCACTTCAAGTGCAACCGGCACAAGCTCACCGAACTGCCGATTCTGTGGGCGTACGCCCGCGACCTCTACCAGCATCCCGGATTCGGCGACACCGTCGACTTCGACCACATCAAGCGGCACTACTACGCCACGCACGACGCGATCAATCCGTCGCGGATCGTGCCGGCCGGCCCCGACACGTCCGGCTGGGCCACGCCGTCCGGGCGTGGCTGACGGCTCGCGGCGAGTCGCCGCGGCGAGCTCCGCCGCCTGCATGGTGGCTGGCACGGCCGCAGTAACGGTCGCCGTGGTGAACGGTCCCGGGCCCGGGCTGGCCGGGTACGTCAGCGAGGCCGGCATCGCGGGCAGCGCGTACGCTCCGACGTACCGGTGGGGGGTTTTCGCCCTCGCCGCCGGCCTTTTCCTGCTTGCCGTGGCGCTGCGGCCGGCGGCTCGGCGCGCGACCGCACTGCTCGCCGGCAGTGCGCTGGCCACCGTCCTGTCCGGCGCCGTGACCTGCAGCCAGGGCTGCCCGCTGCCGCCATTCGAGCCGGCCACCGTGGCCGATCTGGTGCATGGCGGCGCCAGCGTGGCCGTCGTCGCGGGCTGCGCCTTCGCGATGCTGGCGGTGGCGCTGGCACCGGTCGAACGATCGCTGCGCCGGCTCTCCACCGGCGCGGCGGTCTTCGCTCTCCCCCTGTCGGCCACGATCGGCGTCGCGATGCTCCTGCTGGGCCGCGGCCCCGCGGTCGGCGTCCTGGAGCGGGTGCTTTTGACCGGCGTGGTGCTGTGGGCGGTGGCGGCCGCCATGGCGATCGTCCTCGACGGTGCCGGCGGGAGATCATCCGTCCCCGTCGACCGGGCGGACCGCGCGAAGGACCCGAGTTGACTCCGACCCCCCGGCCCGTCGCGCTGATTCCCGGCGGCCCTTGTAAGGACCGTCACGCGCGTTCCGCCTTTCGCGGTGCGCGTCCGCACGCGTATCGTCGACCGGCGATGACCAACGTCTGGTTCCTGACCGTCCGCCTGTATGTCGATCTGCGACTGCAGGCCAGCGGCGTCTGTCGCGCTCAGCCGCTCCGCTGACGCCCGACCGTTCCCGCGCATATCTCCGCGCGACCAGACCCTTGGAATTCCCGTGACTTCTGCTCTGCGCAAATTCCCCTTCTCGCTGCAGATCCTGCTCGGCCTCGTACTCGGGGTCGCCCTCGGCTTCCTGGCCCGGGCCGGCGACGTCGCCTGGCTCGCCAGCACCCTGCACACCGTCGGCAGCCTCTTCGTCCAGCTGCTCAAGCTGGCCGTGCCCCCGCTGGTCTTCACCGCGATCGTGGTGAGCCTGGTCAGCCTCCGCGGGGTGGCCAACGCGGCCCGCCTCGCGCTCAAGACCCTGCTCTGGTTCGGCATCACCGCCGCGATCGCCGTGAGCGTGGGTATCGGGCTCGGCCTGCTCACCAACCCCGGCCGCGGCGTGAGCCTCGACGTGGGCGGCGCGGCCGCGCCGAAGAAGACCGGCTCGTGGACCGATTTCCTCACCGGAATCGTGCCCACCAACCCGGTCGGCGCCTTCGTCGAGGGCAACGTCCTGCAGATCGTGTTCCTCGCCGTCGTGGCCGGTGCCGCGGCGCTCCTCGTCGGCCAGGCCGCCGAGCCGTTCGTCGCCCTCAACCGGGCCCTGCTGGAGATCGTCCAGAAGGCCCTCTGGTGGATCATCCGGCTCGCCCCGATCGGCACGCTGGGCCTGATCGGCAACGCGATCGCCTCGTACGGATGGGACCTGCTGGCCCCGCTGGCCCGGTTCACCACGGCCGTGTACGTCGGCTGCGCGATCGTCCTGTTCGTGGTCTACCCGCTGCTGCTGCTCGGTGCCGGGCGGCTCAACCCGCTGCGGTTCTTCGCCGGCGCCTGGCCGGCCATCGAGCTGGCGTTCGTGTCCCGCTCGTCGGTGGGCACCATGCCGGTCACCCAGCGCTCGGTGGAGCGGCTCGGCGTGCCCCGCGAGTACGCCTCGTTCGCCGTACCCTTCGGCGCCACGACCAAGATGGACGGCTGCGCCGCGATCTACCCGGCTCTGGCGGCGATCTTCGTGGCCCAGGTGTTCGGCGTCGCGCTGCGGCCGGTGGACTACCTGTTGATCGCGTTCGTCTCGGTGGTCGGCTCGGCGGCGACCGCCGGCCTGACCGGCGCGCTCGTGATGTTGACGCTGACCCTGAGCACCCTCGGTCTTCCGCTGGCCGGGGTCGGCCTGCTGCTGGCGATCGACCCCATTCTGGACATGATCCGCACCGCCACCAACGTGGCCGGCCAGGCGGTCGTGCCCACGATCGTGGCCGCGCGGGAGGGCGTCCTCGACCGCACGGCGTACGACGCCGCCGGCCGGGGCGACCTGCTGGACACCGAGCGGCCGGCCCCGGCGCGCGAGCCGAGCCCGGGCACCGAGCCGGTTCCAGTACCGGCCTGACGGGCAAGTCAGGCGGCCTCTGGTGGCGCGCACGCGCCACCAGAGGCCGC
>DASVMV010000416.1:0-4896 GCA_036384155.1 Micromonosporaceae bacterium | reverse complement strand
CCGTCCGGCACTGGGCCGGTACCGGTGCTGACGCACCGGCAGATCCTCACGGTCCTGACCGGGCTGATGCTCGGCATGTTCGTGGCGGCGCTGTCCCAGACGATTGTCGCCACGGCGCTGCCGACGATCGTCGGCGAGTTGGGCGGTCAGGAGCAACTGGCCTGGGTGGTTTCTGCGACGCTGCTGGCGTCGACCGCGTCGACACCGATCTGGGGAAAGCTCTCAGATCTGTACGGGCGGAAGATCATGTTCCAGTCCGCCATTGCCGTCTTCCTCGTCGCGTCTTTGGGCGCCGGATTCGCGCAGAACATGGCTGAACTCATCGGCGCTCGCGCATTGCAGGGCCTGGGCGTTGGTGGGCTGATGGCATTGTCCCAGGCAATCATTGGTGATGTGGCCAGCCCTCGTGAGCGGGGGCGCTACCAGGGCTACATCGGCGGGGTGTTCGGAGTCGCCACGGTCGCCGGGCCGCTGTTGGGCGGATTCCTGGTCGAGCACCTTTCGTGGCGCTGGACATTCTGGGCCGGCATTCCAGTCGGCGTCGTGGCGCTGGTGGTCACCGAGCGGGTGCTGAACTTTCCATTCCCGCGCCGCCAGCACGCCATCGACTGGCTTGGCGCGCTTTTCATCGTCGCGTCGGTCGGTTCGCTGCTGCTCATGCTGTCGCTAGGCGGCAAGGAGTTCCCGTGGAACTCCCGCTGGACCTACACGCTGCTCGCCGTGGCGCTGCTCATGCTCGCCGCCGCAATCTGGCAGGAGCGCCGGGTGGCAGAACCGATCATGCCGCCGCAGCTGTTTGCGAATCACACCTTCGCTATCACGAGTCTGGCCTGCTTCATCATCGGCGTGGCGATGTTCGGCGCGATCATCTTCCTGCCGCAGTACCTGCAGATCGTCAAGGGCGAGTCACCCACCGCCTCAGGTTTGCTGACGCTGCCACTCATCGCCGGTCTGCTGACCACCTCAACCCTGTCGGGACGGGCCATTACCCGCACCGGACGCTACAAGATCTTTCCGGTCATCGGAATGATTCTCGCCGCTGTCGGGCTCGGCCTTCTGTCGCGGCTTGGCGTGGACACCTCCCTGGTGGTCGCCGGGGTCTACATGCTCATCACGGGACTAGGCATCGGCCTGGTCATGCAGGTCCTCGTGATCGCGGCGCAGAACGCCGTCGACCGGAAAGACCTCGGCGTGGCCACTTCGGGCGTCACCTTCTTCCGGTCCATGGGTGGCGCCGTGGGCGTCGCGGTGTTCGGAGCGCTGCTGTCCCACCGTCTCCGCGAGACGATCCCGGCTGCCCTGGCCAAGGTGGGCGTCCCACCGGAACGGGTTGCGGCCGCTGGCGGCCGTGCCACCTCCGGAACTCCCGGCCAGATCCACGCCCTACCCGAACCGATCCACACTGCCGTCATCACCGGTTTCGCCGAGGCACTGCAAACCGCATTCCTAGCCGCGGTACCGTTCGCCGTCGCCGGATTCATCGTCGTGCTGTTCCTGCGCGAGACACCGCTACGCGAACACCCAAGCGCGCAGGCCTATGAAGCCGCGATCGCTCCGGACGCGGCGTACCGCAGCGACGGCGCGCGATGACACAGTGAGCGGCCCCCGGACCGGGGCCCGGACAAGACGTGGTCCACCCGGCCGAATGCGTCGAGTTGCCCGTCGTCAGCAGCACTCCGGCCGACAGGTCGGCACGTGCGCGCACCTAACGCCGGTGACCAATTGCGTTCGCTCGTCGTCACCGAGGCTGTAGCGGCCGTGAAGTAGCGGATGCCGCGTGGTGCGGGCGGCGGTTTTCGACGCGGCGTCGCGCTCGCCCTCACCCAGCGCCGATACACAGGAATCCGAGCGGGTCATCAGCGGTAACTGCGAGGGTGAGAGCTGCGGCCGGCCGCGCGCCGTTGACCAGGGCGCGATGGAAGGTGACCATCGCGCGCATCGCCGCCTCGTCGGGAACCCTACTGACGCTGGCGATGACGGTTGCCGTGCCCGCCGCGAGGAGGGCCGTGCTCATGCCGATCGACTCGTCACCGGGCCGGTGGTCGCTGAGCCCGAGTTCGCAGCTGGAGAGGATGGCGACCGGTGGGGGCGTGACGAGACGTTGCATGTGATGACCCATCAATGGTCCGTCGGCCAGCTCGAGGCACGAGAACAGCGGGTTCTCAGCCCGGTGTCGCCCGTGCGCCGCAACGTGGGCCAGCGCTGCCCCGTCGATCGCCGCTGCCGCAGCGTCCACGGTCGCCGCCTGGTCGGTCAGGACGGTCGCCGTGGGGTAGAGCGCCGCGATGTGCCGTACCTCGAGCTCGCCGCGGTCGTTGCCGGGCCCGGCGATCAGTGCCGGGGGCTTGGCGGCCGGAGCTGGATCGAGGAGTCGCCGCCGGGCGGTGAGCCAGCTGGTGGCAGACGGGGCCACGGTGATGGGTCGACCGGCACAGCCGGGCAGCAGGGGCCAGAGTGCCGTCATCAGCCCTCCGGTCGGCACGATCACCAGGTCGCGGTCGCCGACGGCGGCGAGCAACGGCATAAGTACGGCGTCGGCGAGAGCACGCGCGTCTCGCCGCGTCGCGTCTCGCACCACGGCCGCCAACCGGGCCGGCAGCTCCCGCCCCGCCACCGCGTCCAGGTCCGCGCGCAGCCGCAGCACCGCTTCCTCGGCAGCCCCGACGGTCCCTACCGGCGACAGCTGGGCGGACCCTTGGACGAGGACCAGGGCGCGCAACGCCGCACCGTCGTTCACATAGATGACCATCGCCATATCACCCAGCGCGGACTGGACCTTTGCCAGCGCAGCCGGTTCGACGCCGCCGTCCGGTCCCGACGTCGCCCATGACCGGTGGCGGATCAGTCGCTCGAGCGCCCAGCACCGGGTTCGCAGGTCGGTGGTCGGCCGACCGGCAAGTTCGGCTTCGCGCAGAGCGAGGCGTCGTTGGCGTAGTTCCTCGAGCGCGGCAGCGGTCACGGCGTCGTCGGGGGGATGCACCGGTGGCAGGAGGAGGGCCTGTGCGCGGGACCGCTCGGACCACCGGTAGATCGCCGCCGGTGAGCCGCTGCGCAAAGCGCGCCGGACACCGGCGGCGGCGAGGTCACGGCCGTGTACGGCGGCGCCGGACTGCAGATCGAGGCAGCCGAACTGGGCCTGGTACCGGTGTAGCTCGCGCAGGCCGGTAGCCAGTTGCCGGGCGGCCGCAGGCGCTCGCCCGGTGGCCTCGGCGAACTCGGCGCGGGTCAGCCGGCACAGCAGCCGGGTGTCAAGCCGGTCCACCCGCCGGATCACGCCGTACCGGCGTAGGCTCTCGGCGACCTCGGTGGATGGTCCTCGTGCGGCCAGCACCCGGGTGGCGAGCAGACCGGCGACCCGCGCATCCTCGTCCAGCCCCAGCTCGGCGAGCCGTGCGCTCAGGGACCGCCCACGGTTCAGGATCGCCCGCCCCGGCCGGTTCATCGCGTACGCGGCGCGTAGATCGACCAGTTCGGCGAGCGCTGACCACCGGTGGTTTTGACGCCGGGTGAAGCACCTTCGAGCCTGACCCGCCCACTGGCTTGCATTCGCCGGCCGCCCCGCCAGTAGGGCCGCCTCGGCCCGGGCCACCAGGGCCTCTCCCTCGTCCTGGTTCATCCCTTGCGCCCGCAACTGCGCGTGCGACGCGGCCAGCTCCGCGTCGGCCTCCTTGAAGAGCCCGGCGGCGAGGAGGGCCCGGGCCCGATCCAGACCGAGCAGCGGCAGCACGCCAGGGGCGGACCGGGCGTACTCGTCGGTCAGCGACGCGAAGCCGCCCAGGGCGGCCGGCAGGTCGCCGGCGACGAGATCGAGCAGGGCAAGGTTGTGTCGCGCCTTCGTCGCGATGAGCGGAAATCCGTGCCGAAGGGCCAGGCCGGACGCGCGGGTGAGGTCTGCCCGCGCCGGACGCAGCCGCGCCGCTCGGATGTATAGCACCGCTCGATTGAGTAGCACCCGGGCCAGTTCCTTTGACTCGAGTCGCTCGTCAAGGACCCGCAGCGCCTGGTCGTACTGTTCCAGCGCCTCGTCGTGACGGCCGGTGCGGCGGAGCAACACCGCCCGCTGTCCGTACAGAACCCCCCGCCGCTGCGGGGGAAGCAACCTCTCGGCGTCGTCGAGGTGCCGCAGTCCGGCGTCGGTGTTGCCCTGCTCGGCTACCGCGTACGCGAGGCTGACCAGGATTCTTGCCCGCAGCTGCGCCGCCTCCGGCTGGTCGGCGGCGTCGGTCGCGCCCCCGTTCAGCATGCGTAGGGCGGTGCGCAGCAGTCTTGCCCCGGCGGCGGGTCGCATGTCGTTGGATGCCGTCACGCCGGCGGCGTGCAGTGCGGCGGCGCGCGCGATGGCAGGTTCGCTCACAGCCGGATGCTCGGTGAGACGACGCTGCGGCCGGTGTCGGCCGCGTCGTGCAGCACCAGCTGGCCCACGCCGTGCGGAACGTCGGCGAACGCAAACCGGCCGGACTCGTCGCTTTCCACCGCGTAGGAGACACGCCGTTCGCCGCGGTCCCGTTGCGCGGTTCGAAGTTCGACCCGGAGTCGTCTTGCCGGCGCATGCCAGCCATCGAGTCGGACGCCGCCGTCTGCCTCCGTGACCGATACCATCAGACTCAGGCTCGGGCAGTTGAAGGCGACCGTGCGGGTCTGACCGGTAGCCCGGGCGCTCGACCCGACCAGCGTCTCGAGGTGGGCCACCTCGATGTCGAGGTCCGCCAGCTCGACCACGAACGCGACGCGCGGATCGAGGTCCGCGGGTGGCGGGTCGAGCAGGCTCCACACCCTCCGCAACTGATCGAGCATCGCCTCGTCGAGCGCGTTGAACCGCTTCTCGGGAGCGGCCATCATCGCGAGCTCCCGGCGCAGTAAACCAGCAGCGACCCCCCAAGCCATGAAAGGCGCCCA
>DASVMV010000415.1:0-3674 GCA_036384155.1 Micromonosporaceae bacterium | reverse complement strand
CACTACGCAACCCCGTCGCGGCGGCGCCTGGCCACCGCACTGGCCGCCGTACGGGCCCGGCGCAGTCTCGACGAGATCGACGGCTGGCTGCCCGCGGCCGCCACCGCCCACCTGCGCAGCGGCGCCGAGATGGCCGCGCGCTTCGCGGCGTATCCCGGCGCGGTCGCCCGGGCCGCCGAGTACGGCGCCGAGCTGGCCTTCGACCTGCAGCTGGTCGCACCGGAACTGCCGGCGTACGACGTGCCGCCCGGGCACACCGAGATGAGCTGGCTGCGCGAGCTGACCCGGCGCGGAGCGCTGGAGCGCTACGGCCCACCCGAGGCCCATCCCGCCGCGTACCGGCAGCTCGACCACGAGCTCGCCATGATCGAGCGGCTCGGCTTTCCCGGCTACTTCCTGGTGGTCTACGACATCGTCACGTTCTGCCGGGACAACAACATCTACTGCCAGGGCCGTGGTTCGGCGGCCAACTCGGCGGTCTGCTACGCGCTGCGGATCACCAACGTCGACGCTGTGCGCCACCACCTGCTCTTCGAACGCTTCCTGGCGCCCGAACGCGACGGCCCGCCCGACATCGACGTCGACATCGAGTCCGACCGGCGCGAGGAGGTGATCCAGCACGTCTACGCCAAGTACGGCCGCGAGCACACCGCCCAGGTCGCCAACGTCATCTCCTACCGGCCGCGCTCTGCGGTGCGGGATATCGCCAAGGCGTTCGGCTTCTCACCCGGTCAGCAGGACGCCTGGAGCAAGCAGATCGACCGTTGGGGCTCGGTCGCGACGGTGGACGTCGAGGACATCCCGGACCATGTCATCGCGTACGCCAACGAGCTGCAGACCTTTCCTCGACATCTCGGCATCCACTCTGGCGGCATGGTGATCTGCGACCGGCCGGTCATCGAGGTCTGCCCGGTGGAGTGGGCCCGGATGCCTGGCCGCACCGTCCTGCAGTGGGACAAGGACGACTGCGCCAACACCGGCCTGGTCAAGTTCGACCTGCTCGGGCTGGGCATGCTGTCCGCCCTGCGCTACGCGTACGAGATGATCTGCGCCGACCTCGACCTCAGCACGATGTCGCTGGACGACCCCGAGGTCTACGACATGCTCTGCCGGGCCGACTCGGTGGGCGTGTTCCAGGTGGAGAGCCGGGCCCAGATGGCCACCCTGCCCCGGCTCAAGCCGCGCGAGTTCTACGACCTGGTCGTCGAGGTGGCGCTGATCCGGCCGGGCCCGATCCAGGGCGGCTCGGTGCACCCGTACATCCGGCGGAAGAACGGCCTGGAGCCGGTCGAGTATCCGCATCCGCTGATGCGCAACGCGCTGGAGAAGACGCTGGGCGTACCGCTCTTCCAGGAGCAGCTGATGCAGCTGGCGATCGACCTGGCCGGCTTCGATGCGGCCGAGGCCGACCAGCTGCGCCGGGCGATGGGTTCGAAGCGCTCGGCCGAACGCATGGCGCAGATCCGGGAGCGGCTCTACACCGGCATGGCCGGGCGGGGGATCGCCGGCGACCTGGCCGACGACGTCTACCTGAAGCTGTCCGCCTTCGCCAGTTACGGCTTCCCGGAAAGCCACGCGATGAGCTTCGCCTACCTGGTCTACGCCAGCGCCTGGCTCAAGCGCTACCACCCGGCACCGTTCCTGGCCGCGCTGCTGAACGCCCAGCCGATGGGCTTCTACTCGCCGCAGTCCCTTGTGGACGACGCCCGCCGGCACGGCGTCGAGGTGCGCCGGCCGGACATCAACGCCAGCGCCGCGAAGGCCGTCCTCGAATCCACCGCACAGACCCGGTGGGGCAGCGCGTCGGGGGAGCCGCCGCACCGCTGGGGGCTGGGCGGCCCGGCGGTACGGCTCGGACTGTCCAGCGTCCGTACCGTCGGTGATGACCTGGCCGAGCGGATCGAGGCCGAGCGGACGGCGCACGGGCCGTACCGGGACATGGCCGACCTGTCCCGCCGGGTGGGCCTCACCACCGCCCAACTCGAGGCGCTGGCCACCGCGGACGCCTTCGCGTGCTTCGGCCTCAGCCGGCGCGAGGCCCTGTGGGCGGCCGGCGCCGCCGCTCAGGACCGGCCGGGCCGGCTGGCCGGCACGGTCACCGGGACGAGCGCCCCGGCCCTGCCGGGAATGGACGACGTCGACCGGCTGGTGGCCGACGTGTGGGCCACCGGCCTGTCCCCGGAGAGCCACCCGGCCCAGTTCATCCGGCCGCAACTCGAGGCGCTCGGCGCGGTGCCGATCGCGAAGCTGGCCCGGATCGATCACGGCCGCCGGGTGTACGTCGGCGGCATCGTCACCCATCGGCAACGTCCCGCCACGGCCGGTGGGGTCACCTTCATGAATCTGGAAGACGAGACCGGCATGCTCAACGTGAGCTGCTCGCCGGGCCTGTGGCAGCGCTACCGCAGGGTGGCCCGCACCAGCGCCGCGCTCGTGGTCCGGGGCCGGCTGGAGAAGTACGAGGGGGTGATCAACCTGACCGCCGACCGGCTCGAGTCGATCACTCCACCCGTCAGCCCCGCCTCTCGCGACTTCCGCTGACCCAGGCCAGGCAGCGCCTGGCGGGGCTCCAGCCCGAGCCGATTCGGTCAGCGGAGCAACGCGGCCGGGTCGAGGCGGAGGAGGAACGGCTCGTCGGCCGCTAGCGTTTCGCCGGACTTGGCTACCGCGTGCTCCACGTAGTGCTCGCCGTCGAGCCGGAACAGTCGCAGGGTGAGGGCCGAGTCGTCCTGCTCGACCAGGAGATACCACGGGATGCGCGCGATTGCGTAGAGCTGCATCTTGACCACGCGATCCGCGGCGGCATTGCCCGCCGAGACGATCTCGCCAACGAAGCGCACCTCGGCCGCCTCGACCACCGCCCCCTCGTCGTCGGTGTCGGCCACGACCAGATCCGGGATGACGACGCGCCCCGGCCGCAGACGCACGTTGACGGCTTCGAAGACGGCGAGCCCATCGGGTGTCGCGCTCTCGATCGCGTTGGCCAGTCGCCGCGACAGGTGCTGGTGCCGCTTGCTGGGCGCTGGGCTCACGATCAGGCTCCCGTCGAGGAGTTCGATGCGATTGGCGGTCTCACCCAGGTTGAAGTACTCGGCCTCGGTCCAGGGGCCGACGTGGGGATCAAGGGCTACCGATGTCATCGCATCCACCCTCTGTTCCGGCCGACATCCTCCCGAGTCTTTCACAGTCGCCAGCGCGACGGCGTCCAGCGCGTCACGACGGCCAGGAGCGGTTGTCGCGTGCGAACGCCTTCGGGTGCGCCGATGGCCATTCATGTCCGCCCGCGACTTCCGCTGACGCCGGCCCGGCAGCTGCTCGACTGACGGCCACGTTTTGGCGGGGTGGATCGAGCGCGGGAGGATTGCCGGGTGGATCAGCGCGACGAGCGGAAGCCTGGGGTGGAGGTGGCGCTGCTCGGGCCGCTGCAGGTGTGCCGCGACGACCAGCCGGTACCGCTCGCCGGGAGCCGGCTACGCGAACTGGTGGCCCGGCTGGCGCTGAGCTCGGGCCGCCCCGTCGACGCCGCCACGCTCGTCGACGCGCTGTGGCCGGAGGACCGACCCGCCGACCCGGCCAACGCGCTGCAGTCGCTGGTCTCCCGCCTGCGCCGGGCATTGGGCCGTGCCGACGCCGTGGAGCAGGTGGCCGGCGGTTACCGCCTGGCGATCGACGGC
>DASVMV010000414.1:0-7865 GCA_036384155.1 Micromonosporaceae bacterium | reverse complement strand
GCTGCGTACACCGTCTCGCCGGGCGGGGCGACCAGCCCGGCCAGCGACACGACATTGAGCACGTGGCCGTAGCCCTGGCGCCGCATCACGTCGAGCGCCGCCAGCGTGCCGTTCATGGCGCCGAGCGCGTTGACCTCGATGACCGCCCGCCGGGTGCCCGCGTCGTGGGTCCAAGCGGCACCGGTCGCCAGAATGCCGGCATTGTTGACCCACAAGCCCAACCCGCCCCGGGCGGCCGCCTCGGCCGCCGCCGCGGCGCACGCCTCATCGTCGCGTACGTCCAACGGGCGGTGCCAGCCACCGAGCGGAGCGGCGGCCGCGGCGACCCCGGCACCGTCCACATCGGTCAGCAGGACCCGCCAGCCGTCGGCATGCAACGCGGCGGAGATGGCCCGACCCAGTCCGCCGGCCGCACCGGTGACGACGGCCGCTGCGGCGGCCCCGGTGCCGACGGCCGCTCCCGGCAACTCACTCATCGGCGCACCATACCGCCGCCGGCACCCAGGACGGCAGGCTCAGACGGCGCGGCTCCGACGGCGCGGCCAGCACGGTACGGCCAGAACGGCGCGGCTCAGAACGGTGCGGCCGGCTGGGGGCGGTTCTCCCACTTGGTCGACAGTGCGACGGCGGTACGGGTGGACGCGACACCCGCCGTCCGATTGAGTCGCATGATCAGCTGCTCCAGCTCGGCGATGGTGCCGACGCGGGCCTTCAGCAGGAACGACTCGACGCCGGCCATGAAATAGCAGGATTCGATCTCTGGCATCTGGCGCAGGGCGGCGAGCACGTCGTCGGTGTCGGCGGTGGAGTCCTCGACGATGCCGATCAGCGCGGTCACCCCCAGTCCGATGGCCTCCGGCGCCACATCCGCCCGGTAGCCCCGGATGACACCGCCGGCTTCCAGCTTTCCCACCCGCTCGTGCACCGCCGGCGCGGACAGGCCGACCTGCCGGGCCAGCTCGGCGTACGATAACCGGGCGTTGCCGCGCAGCAGCTCCACGAGCCGCAGGTCGATCGCGTCCACGGCCTGTAGACCCTAATCGGGGCGACCGGTCACCGCGCGGCTGCTCCCGTTTGCGGCCACCACGGATCGGCTCGGGCGCGTGATCCTAACGGCTAACCCCCCACACGGGGCGTTTTCCTCGTTTCCCGGACATGGCACGCTCCCAGTGCTCTAATGGCCGTACGTGCCCGACGCATTCCGGGGGCGCCACCTCCTCCGGGCGTTTGACCAGTGCGGAGGCTTCGTCGTCGCGAGGAGTGGGTGTGGACACTGGAGATCGTCTGCTGACCCCAGGCGAGGTTGCGGCGCTTTTCCGCGTCGACCCGAAGACAGTCACCCGCTGGGCCGCCGCGGGCCGGATCGGCAGCATCCGCACGCCGGGCGGGCACCGGCGCTTCCGCGAATCCGAGGTACGCGCGCTGCTTGAGGGCGAGGGCATGCTCGAGGAGGAAGAGGAGTCGCGGCGTGCTCGCAACGCCGGGCCATCGGCGTCGGCCACGTCCGGCGTTCCGGGTCCCGGCAACATGGGCCCGACCTAGGCATAGGCAGGGCCGGCGCCAGCGCCGACTGGGCGCTAGGGCAGCTCGGCCCGGTCGGCGGCAAGCTGGCCGCCCCACCTCCGGAAGAGTTGATGCGCCACGCCGAGCGCATCGAGCACCTTGCCGGCCACGAAGTCGACCAGCTGCTCGCCGGTGGCCGCGGCGCCGGCACCGTAGAAGCCCGGGCTGGCCGGAAGCACGACCGCCCCGGCATCATGCAGCGCGATCAGGTGCTCCAGATGACTGCGGGTCACCGGCGTCTCCCGGGGTACCACAACGACCCGCCGCCGTTCCTTCAGGTTGACCTCGGCGGCCCGCTGCAGCAGGTCCTTCGACAGGCCGATAGCGACGCCGGCGCAGGCCGCCGTGCTCGCCGGCACGATCGCCATGCCCCGTACCGGATACGACCCACTGCTCGGCCCGGCGGCAAGATCACCGGCCGGCCAGTGCCGTACGTCGGCTCCGCTCAGCTCCCGCCGGAGCCAGCCGGCCAGGTCGTCCTTCCAGTGCGCGTCCCGGAACGGGCGGCCGGTCTCGTCGAGGATCGTCAGCCGGGCCGCCCGGGACACCACCAGGTCGACCGCCTGACCGGCGTCGAGCAGCCCGCGAAGGACGGCCGCCGCGTACGGCGTACCCGACGCACCGGAGACCCCGACCACCCACGGTGTGCGCACTCCAGGCATTTCAGGCCCGCAGGCCGAGCCGGACCACGAGATCGAGCACCGCGAAGACGAACAGCGCGATGCCGACGAACCCGTTCGCGGTGAAGAACGCCCGGTTGACCCGGGACAGGTCGGTCGGGGTGACCACCACGTGCTGGTAGCCGAACGCCACGGCGGTCAGCGCCAACCCGATCCACCAGAACCAACCGAATCCGATCCAGACGCCGAACCAGCCGAACAGCGCGAAGGTCACCAGGTGTGCAATGGTCGAGGCCGCGAGGGCGAACCGGATGCCGTACCGGGCGGGCACGCTGTGCACCCCGATCCGGCGGTCGACCTCGGCGTCCTGGCAGGCGTAGATCAGGTCGAACCCGCCGATCCACAGCCCGACCGCGGCGCCGAGCAGCCACGCCGGTCCGGAACCGGCGAACGTACCGGTCACCGCGAGCCATGCGCCGACCGGGCCGACCGCCTGCGCCACGGCGAGGACCGCGTGCGGCCAGTCGGTGAACCGCTTGGCGTACGGGTAGACCACCAGCGGCACGACGGCGAGCGGCGCGAGGGCGAGGACCAGCGGGTTGAGCAGTGCGGCGGCGGCCAGGAAGACGACCAGCGCGGCGACCGCGCCGATCCAGGCGGTCCGGACGCTCACGGCGCCGGTCACCAGTTCCCGTCCGGCCGTACGCGGATTGCCGGCGTCGATCCGGCGGTCGATGATCCGGTTGGCGGCCATCGCAAAGGTACGGGCGCCCACCATGGCGATCGTGATCAGCAGCAAGTCCACCCAACGCACCCGGCCGCCGTCGACGAGCATCGCGGTCAACGCGGACAGGTACGCGAACGGCAACGCGAACACCGAGTGCTCGATCATGACGAGCCGGAGGAACGACCGTACGCGCCCCGGCCGCTCGACGGACTCCACGGCCATCAGATCCCGTACTCCTTCCACCGCTTGTCGACCAGCGAAACTACCTCGGGCGCCATCGTCATCTCCGCCGGCCAGCCCCGGGTGTAGCCCTCGGTGGCCAGCTTGCGGGTGGCGTCGACGCCGGCCTTGCCACCCCAGAACTGCTGGTACGACGAATGGTCGAGGTGGTCCACCGGGCCCTCGGTGAGCAGCAGATCCCGGGCGTAGTCGACGTTACCGAAGGCCCGGAAGGCCACTTCGGCGTAATCATGCACGTCGCAGTCCTCGTCGACCACGACGATCAACTTACTCAGCGCCAGCAGGTGGGCGCCCCAGATGGCGTTCATCACCTTCTGGGCGTGCTTCGGATAGCGCTTGCGGATCGACACGATCACGCAGTTGTGGAAGACCCCGGCGGCCGGCAGGTCGTAGTCGACGATGTCCGGGATCAGCAGCTTGAGCAGCGGCAGGAAGATCCGCTCGGTGGCCTTGCCCAGGCCGTGGTCCTCCTGCGGCGGCTTGGACGTGATGATCGAGTGGTAGACCGGGTGGCGCTGCATGGTCATCGCCTCGATGTACAGCACCGGAAACGGCTCAACCGGGGTGTAGAAGCCGGTGTGGTCGCCAAACGGGCCTTCCGGCAGCCGCTCGCCCGGCTCCAGGTAGCCCTCGAGAACCACTTGAGCGTGCGCCGGCACCTGCAGCGGCACGGTCAGGCAGTCGACCATCTCGACCCGCTCGCCGCGGAGGAACCCGGCGAACAGGTATTCGTCGATATCGCCGGGCAGCGGCGCGCTCGCCGCGTAGCTGACCACCGGATCGCAACCGATCGCCACGGCCACCGGCAACCGCTCGCCGCGCCGCTCGGCCACCGCGTGGTGCGCGGTGGAGTCCTTGTGGATCTGCCAGTGCATGCCGAGCGTGTTGCGGGAGTGCTGCTGCAACCGGTACAGGCCGAGGTTGCGCTTGCCGGTCTCCGGGTGCTTGGTGTGCGTCAGCCCGTAGTTGTGGAAGATGCCACCGTCGCCGGGCCACACCTGCAGGCCCGGCAGCCGGCCCAGGTCGACCGCGTCGCCCCGGTAGATCACCTGCTGGCAGGGCGCCGTCCGCACCTTGCGCGGCGGCACCGACTTGAGCTGCATGACCTTGCCCAGGCCCTCGCGGATGCCGGACCAGCCGACCGGCAACTCCGGCTTGACGAGGGCACCGATCCGGTCGCCGACCTCGTCCAGCGAGTCGACACCCAGCGCCAGCGCCATCCGCCGCTCGGTGCCGAAGAGGTTGATCGCGACCGGCATCTCGCCCCGGGTCGGCCGCTCGAACAGCAGGGCCGGTCCGCCCGCCCGGACCGTACGGGTGACGATCTCGCTGATCTCCAGGGTCGGATCGACCGGTACGCCGACCCGGCGCAACTCCCCCGCCCGCTCCAGAGCGGCGAGGAAGTCCGTGAGATCGGTGTACGGGAAGCCACGAGCCGCCATGCCCGCAAGTCTCCCCCACCGGCGGTCGTACCGGCCCAGCCGGGTCCGGCGGCCCCCCGATGCGCCGGGTTACCCCGGCGTTAGCTCTCGGCCAGCAGCGGGTCGGCAGTCCTGCGCATCAGCAGCGACCGGCCGACGCGTTCGGTGAAGCCCCAGCGTCGGTAGAAGGGCATCAGCTCCGGCTGGCACACCAGCTCGATGCTGCGCACCGCGGCCAGCCGAGGATGCCCGACGACGCCGTCCATCAGCATCGTTCCCAGGCCCGAGCCTCGCGCGCCGGACGCCACGATCACGTCCAGCACGACCGCGAGATAGACGCCATCGGTGAGCACGCGGGCAAAGCCGACGAGCCGATCCGTCGGGCGGTGCACCAGAGCGATCACGAGATCGGACCCGGCCAGCATCGCGGTCATGTCGTCGGGGGTACGGCTGGCCGTCCACCACGCTCCGGCGAAGAGCTCCATCAGCTGCGGCAGACGACCCGCGTCAACGGCTTCCCGGAGATCGATCTCGCTGTCTTGCACGGTGACAGCATCCAAGATCGCACCTCATCAGGGAAGTAGTGGCCTGGTCGCGAGTGGCAGGGGACTCTTTCCCTGATGTAGTGCGATCTTGAGGCGGCCACGGGAAAGGCGACCGAAACGCGTTGCCGGGCCCCTCGCGGCCGGCGTACCGTTGGCCCTCGACCTGCCGCCGTTGAAGGAGAGTCAGACCGGTGCTCCGCTGAGCCGAGACGACCGCGGGCAGCCTCGGCTGTCACGCCGGCCTCGGCACGGAGTCCGCTCACCGGCGGCATTCCGTCTTCCCGGTTCGGCACGCGTCCCCGCGGGCGTCACACGCACGCCGTTCGATCACCACCGCCGGGAGACGCCTTGCATACCGCCATCGCCTGTTCTGATCTCACCTTCACCTGGCCCGACGGCGAGCCGGTCTTCGCCGGCCTCGACCTGGCGGTCGGCCCGGGCCGCACCGGCTTGATCGGCGCCAACGGCTCCGGCAAGTCGACCCTGCTCCGTCTCATCGCCGGCGACCTGTCCCCCCATGGCGGTTCCGTTCAGGTGGCCGGCGAGGTGCGCTACCTACGGCAGGACCTGACGCTCGACCCGCTGCTGACCGTGGACGCCGTGCTGGGCATCGCCGTGGCCCGGGCCGCCCTGCGCGCCATCGACCGGGGCGAGGTCACCGCGGACAACCTCGCCGCGATCGGCGACGCGTGGGACGTCGAGGAGAACGCCCGCGCCACCCTCGACCGCCTCGGTCTCGACCACGTCGACCTGGACCGCCGGGTCGGCGACCTGTCCGGCGGCGAAGCCGTCCTGCTCGGCCTGGCCGCGTGTCTGCTGGGCCGCCCCGAGGTGCTGCTGCTGGACGAGCCCACCAACAACCTCGACCGCGCCGCGCGCGAGCGGCTCTACGCGACCGTGGCCGATTGGCGCGGCGTGCTGCTCATCATCAGCCACGACCGGGAGCTGCTGGATCTGGTGGACCAGATCGTCGAACTCCGTGACGGCGAAGCGCACTGGTACGGCGGCAACCTCACCGCGTACGAGGAAACCGTCGCCGGGGAACAGGAGGCGGCCAAGCGGACGGTCCGCGCCGCGGAGTCCGACGTACGCCGGCAGCAGCGGGACCTGATCGAGGCGCGTACCAAGCTCGACCGCCGGCGGCGGTACGGGCAGAAGATGGCGGCCAACAAGCGGGAACCGAAGATCGTCATGGGCGCCCGCAAACGGCAGGCCCAGGTCTCGGCCGGCAAGCAGACAACCATGCACCTCGACAAGCTGGCGGAGGCTCGTGAGCAGTTGGACGCGGCGGAAGAGGCGCTCCGCGACGACGACACGATCCGGATCGACCTGCCCGGCACCGCGGTTCCCGCCGGCCGCACGGTCCTGGCCCTGCACGACGTCGGGCTGCGGTACGGCGGACGGATCGACCTGGACGTCCGTGGGCCGGAACGGATCGCGCTGATCGGGGGCAACGGCGCGGGCAAGACCACCCTGCTGAGGACGATCGCCGGGCACCTACCGGCGATCGCTGGCGAGGCCCGGTGCGCGGTGCCGCTGCGTTACCTGCCGCAGCGACTGGACGTGCTCGATGACCGGCTCACCGTGGCCGCCAACGTCGCCCGGCTGGCGCCCCAGGGGTCGGAGAACGCGATCCGGGCCCGACTGGCCCGCTTCCTGTTCCGCGGAGCGCGGGCCGACCAGGCGGTGTCGACGCTGTCCGGCGGTGAGCGGTTCCGGGCCACGCTCGCCGCGTTGCTGCTCGCCGAGCCGCCGCCGCAGCTGCTCCTGCTCGATGAACCGACCAACAACCTCGACCTGCCGAGTGTGGCGCAGCTCTCGGGGGCGCTCGAGTCGTACGCCGGGGCCTTGATCGTGGCCAGCCACGACATGCCGTTTCTGCGCTCGATCGGCCTCACCCGCTGGCTGCGGCTGGCCGACAGCCGGCTGACCGAGATCGACCCGCTATGAGCGGCGCACCGGCTACTTCACTCCGGCGTACGAGTGCAGACCCACGAAGAACATGTTGACGCCGAACAGGTTCATCAGCATGGTGGCGAACCCCAGCAGAGCGATCCACGCCACCACGTTGCGCTTGACGCTCGGCGTGGCCCGCGCGTGCAGATAACCGGCGTACACCACCCACGAGATGAACGCCCAGGTCTCCTTCGGGTCCCAACCCCACGGCCGTCCCCAGGCCGCCTCGGCCCAGATCGCGCCGGCGATGACGGCGAACGTGAAGATCGGGAACGCGAACGCGTGCAGGCCGAAGGTCAGCCGCTCCAGGGTCTCCGCACTCGGCGATCGCCGGGCCAGCGGGTACGGGAAGCTGCGCCGGCCCTGCTCGTACCCGGCACGCATCAGCTGCATCGCGGCCGGAACGGCACCGAGCAGCAGTACCCCCGAGGAGAAGGCGATCGTCGATACGTGAATCACGAACCAGTACGAGTTGAGCGCCGGCACCAGCGGCACGATGGGCGTGTAGAGAACCATGCCCGCCACACCGAGCAGCAGCACCTGGACCAGGGCGACCAAGAGGCCGAGCTGGCGGATCGCCGGCCAGCGACGGAGTACGACCAGCCAGCCGGCGGCGCCGACGAACGTCACCGTCAGCACGAACTCGTACATGTTGCCCCACGGCATGCGCCCGGCGGCGATGCCGCGGGTGACCAGCACGGCGAGGTGAATGGCGGCGGCGAATACGGTGACGGCCACCGCCGCACGACCGGCGAGGGCGGCGGACCGGACCGTGCTGCCGGCCGGCGGCACC
>DASVMV010000413.1:0-6308 GCA_036384155.1 Micromonosporaceae bacterium | reverse complement strand
GATGCACCAGCCAATCTAGAGGTTGACCGCAAGTGGTCGACTTCAGGGGCGCGCCGATGCGGAAGACCTCGCCGACGCCCCGGCCGAATTCCCCCCGTTCGGTGCCCCACCCTCGTCCGTACGGTTGGTTGTCCACAGGCCGAGAGGCCCAGTGAGCGGCGAAACGCGGAGTTATCCACAGGCGCATCCCCAGCCTGGTGATCCTCGTTCACCGTCCGTCATCCGCGCCGGTCAGCGGCCGAGGCGGCGCCGCACCATCCCGACCACCTCGGTGATCTCGCCGATCCGGAGCACCATGGCCAGCCCCAGGTACGTCCCGCCGATCACCGCGCCACCGACGATCAGCTGGACGGCCGCCGCGAACCAGCTCAGGTCGGCCGGGTCGCCGGGGAGCAGCGCGACCACGATAAAGCCGACCGCGGCGGCGCCGAGCGCGGCCAGGACCACCCGGCCCATCGTCCGCATGATGCCGCCCAGGCCGATCCGCCCCACTCGCGGCCGGAGCAGCATCGCGGAGATCACCGCCGCCGCCAGGTACGAGATCGCGTTGCCGAGCATCATGCCGGCCGCCGCGAAGGTGGCCGAGAAGGCGAGGAAGAGGCCGATCTGCAGCAGCACCCGCAGCGCCACCACCGGAATGTTGATCAGCGCCGGGGTGCGGGTGTCCGGCAGCGCGTAGAAGGCGAAGGTGAAGAGCTGGCTGATCGCGAACGGCACCAGCCCCAGCGCCGCGACCAGCAGCACGGTCGACGTGGCGACCGCGTTCGCGCCGGTGAAGGCGCCGTACCGGAAGACCACCACGGAGATCGGGGCGGCCAGCACCGCGTAGCAGACCGCGACCGGGGCGAGCACCGCGGTGACCATCCGGGTTCCCCGGGACAGGTCGGCGGTGACGTCGCGGAACCTGCCTTCGGCCGCGGCGGCGCTCATCCGGGGCATCAGCGCGGTGATGATGGAGACGGCGATGATGCCGTGCGCCATCATCAGCAGCAGGAAGACGTTGTTGTAGATCAGCAGGCCGGCGTTCTTCCCGCCGGCGGCCCGGGTGAGCAGGTTGACCACCACGAACAGGCCGAGCTGGTTGACCGCCACGTAGCAGAACATCCACGCGCCGAGCTGGGCCAGCTCACGCAGGCCCAGCTGGCGGAAATCGAACCGCCACTTCCAGTGGAAGCCGACCTTGCGCAGCGCCGGCAGCAGGCCGGCGGCCTGCACCGCCACGCCGAGCAGGGTCCCGCCGCCGACCAGCAGGATTCGCCCCGCGTTCATTTGATCCGGCCGCAGCGCCTTGGCTCCGTAGACGACGATGTACAGGCCAAAGGTGCCGATCACCACCAGGTTGTTGAGGATCGGCGCCCACATCGGGGCGGCGAAGTGGCCCCGGGTGTTCAGCACCGCCGCGATCAACGCGCTCACGCCGGTGAAGAACAGCATCGGCAGCATCAGGTAGGACAGGTCGTTGACCAGGCCCGTGTAGGCGTGGTCCTTGCCGCTGGCGTAGATCGCGGTCAGCACCGGGGCGAGGATCACCGCGATCAGCGCGGCGGCGGCCAGCGTGAGCACCGCCAGGCTGAGCAGCCGCTGGGCGTACGCCTCACCCTTGTCCGGCTCGGTCTTGCGGCGCCGGACCAGCACCGGGATCAGCACGCTGGTGAGCACGCCGCCGAGCAGGAACTCGTACACCTGGTTGGGCAGGAACTGGGCGGTGGTGTACACATCGCCGACCGCATTGCCGAGGGCGGCGCCGATCATCAGGTTGCGGATGAACCCCGTACCCCGGCTGATGAGGCTGCCGATCGCCATCACCGCGCTGTTCGCCGCCGCGCTGCTCTCGGCCACCTGTTCCGGCGGCGGCGCGGTCGCCTCGACGGCCGGCTGGTTCAACGGTTCGGCCGAGATGAACGTGGCGCCGTCCGCAGGCGGCTGCACGCCGTCGGGTGTCGCGTTCGCGCTGCGGTAGAGCCGGCCGCCCATCCAGCCTCCAGTGCTCGGAAAGGGTCCTGTCATGGCTTTCTGCATGTTAGGGGACCACGGGTTCGCCGCGGCCCGCCGCCATCGCCGGTGGCCGGACCGATAGGCTGGCGGTCCCATGTCCGACATCTCCGCCACCGGCGCTCCTGCTAGCGGCGCTCCTGTTAACGGCGCTCCTGTTAACGGCGCTCCTGCCGTCGGCGCCGCGCACCGGCGTCAACTGACCGCCGCGCAACGTACTGCCGTCTCCGAACTGCTGCGGGTCTCGCCCGTCGCCGACGAACTGGGGCGCCGGTTCGCGGCGGCGGGTCACGAGCTGCACCTGGTGGGCGGCTCCGTCCGCGATGCGCTGCTCGGACGCCTTGGTCAGGACCTGGACTTCTGTACGGACGCGCGGCCGGAGGAGACGCTGCGCATCCTGGAAGGTTGGGCTGAAGCGACGTGGGAGACGGGGCGGGAGTTCGGCACGATCGGCGCCCAGCGCGGCGGACTGCTGCTGGAGATCACCACCTTCCGCGCGGAGGCGTACAACGGCGTGACCCGCAAGCCGGTCGTCGCCTTCGGCACAAACCTGCTGGACGACCTGCGGCGACGCGACTTCACCATCAACGCGATGGCGGTGAGCCTGCCGGAGCACCAGTTCACCGACCCGTACGGCGGGCTGGACGACCTGGCCGCCCGGATCGTACGGACACCCGGCACGCCGCAGGAGTCGTTCGGCGACGACCCGCTGCGCATGCTCCGGGCGGCCCGGTTCGCCGCCCAGCTCAGGTTCGCGGTGCATCCGCTCGTACGAGCGGCGATGGTTGAGATGGCCACCGACCTCGACCGGATCACAGCCGAGCGGATCCGGGACGAGTTCACCAAGCTGCTGTGCGGGGCCGATCCCATCGGCGGCCTCCGGCTGCTGGTGGACACCGGCCTGGCCGATCGATTCCTGCCGGAAGTGTCCGGACTGAAGCTGGAAATCGACGAGCACGCGCAGCACAAGGATGTCTACGAGCACACGTTGACGGTTGTCGGCAACGTCGTACGGCTCGAGGGCGACAGCGGCCCGGACTTCGTACTCCGGATGGCCGCACTGATGCACGATGTCGGCAAGCCGGCGACAAAGGAGGACCGGCCGGACGGCCGGGTCACCTTCCACCACCACGAGGTGGTGGGCGCGCGGTTGACGAAACAGCGGATGAAGGCGCTGCGCTATCCCAAGGACGAGACCGCCCAGGTGGCCAAGCTGGTCGCGCTGCACCTGCGCTTCTACGGGTACGGCCGGGGCGAGTGGAACGACTCGGCCGTGCGCCGCTACGTCACCGACGCCGGCGACCTCCTGCCGCGCCTGCACAAGCTGACCCGCTCCGACTGCACCACCCGCAACCGGCGAAAGGCCGCGCAACTCGCCGCGGACTACGACGCGTTGGAGGAGCGCATCGCCCGGCTCGCGGCGGCCGAGGACCTGGCCCGAGTTCGCCCCGATCTCGACGGCAACGCGATCATGGAGCTGCTCGGCGTGCCGGCCGGCCCGGTGGTCGGGCGGGCCTGGGACCACCTCAAGGAGCTGCGGCTGGATCGGGGACCGCTGAGCCGCGAGGAGGCCGAGGCCGAACTGCTGCGCTGGGCCCGCGAGCAGGGCGTCGTCGAGTAGGCCTGTCCGCGCATCCCGTCCTACCCGCGCATCCCGTCCTACCCGGCCATCCCGTCCTGTCCGCGCATCCCGTCCTACTCGGCCATCCAGTACGGTTCGCCCGCCGTACGATGCTTGCGCGATGGCCACCTATGAAGTCGCACTCGTCCTGCTCGTCGACCCCTCGGGCGCGGTGCTGTTGCAGCACCGGGACGAGCGCGCGCCAGTCTCGCCGAATAAGTGGAGCCTCCCGGGCGGGAGCATCGAGCCCGGCGAGACCCCGGAGGAGGCCGCCCGCCGCGAACTACTGGAGGAGACCGGCCTGACCGCCGGCGAACTGCAGCACCTGTGGAGCGGCCCGCGCCCGCATGAGGAGGGCTTTCCGCACACCGTCACGCTCCACGTCTTTCACGGCGCAACCAACGCCCGCCAGGAGGACGTCGTGCTCGGCGAGGGCCGCGCCATGGTGTTCGTGCCTCGCGACGAGGTCCTCGACCGCGACCTGGCCATCCCGGCCGCACTGATCCTGCCTCTCCATCTCAGCGCCGGGTAGGTCAGCGCCGGGTAGGTCAGCGCCGGGTACGTCAGCGCCGGGTAGGTGAGCGCCGGATTAGCTCAGCGCCGCGAGGTGGCCTGCACCCCCGCGCCTGGTCGGTGACGGCGCCGGCCGCGTCCTTTCGGCCCACCCTGCTCGGCGTTCGCCCCGGACGCGTGGGCGATCGTTAGGGGCCGGTTCAGCATCTGCGGTGGTACTGATTGCGGCGGGGGCGCTGGTCAGGGTCGAGCCAGACGGGTGGGAGAAACTCGGGTTGGCCGTCCGCGGCCAGCTGGACCCGCCAGTCGTGGTGGTGAACCTGGCGGTGGTGACGGCGACACAGCAGCACGGCGTTTTCGAGGCTGGTCGTGCCGCCGTCGACCCAGTGGACGATGTGATGGCCGTCCGCCCAGCGGGGCGGCCGGTCGCAGCCCGGGAACGCGCAGCCGCCGTCGCGTAGGACGAGGGCGCGGCGCAGCGGGCCGGTGAAGAGGCGGCGCTGCCGCCCGACGTCGAGGACCTGACCTTGACCGCCGAGCACCGCGGGAAGGATGGCCGCGTCGCACGCCAGGCGGCGTACGGCCGCGGGGGTGACCTGGCGGCCGTCGTCCAACGAGCCGGCGGCCAGCTCCCCACGCAGGGCGTCGAACGACGTGGTGACGACGATCTGGGCGACCTCGCCACCGCTGTCTGGTAGCTCGCCGGTGCGAAGGGCGAGGCGGCAGATCTCGGCCAGCGCGTCGTGCCGGCGTTGCCCTGGGTTGCGGTCGTCGCCGCCGCCGGTAGGGGCGCACAGCGGGTCCAATCCGGCGCGCAGCAGGGCGGCGGTTTCCGCGTCCAGCCTCCCGCTGAGCCTCGTCTGCCCGCCGGGCCCGGTGGAGAGGGTGAGGTTCCGGTCCCGGTCGGCGCGTTCCTCCGCCTCGGCCAGCGTCCGCCGGTCGGCCTCCTCGGCGATCTCGGGTGCGACGTGGTGCAGAATCCGGGCCGCCAGGCCACGCAGGATCGCCGGCTCGAACTGGCCGGCCCAGTCGACCAGCATGGTCGCGGCGATGTCGGCTGCGTCGACGCCTGCCTGCGCCTGCACGGCAACGACGGCGTCGGCGATAACCCGGGCCTGCTCGACCGTCACCGCGCCGGCGGCCAGCGCCTGCGCCGCAGCAGTAGTGCCGGCGTCCAGCGACCCGCCGGGCCGGGCATGAAGTGCGGCCGCGTCCGCCACCACCCGCCGGGCGGAGGTGATCGACAGGTGGAGCCGTTCCCGCAGCCACACCGCCGTTGACGACGCTCCCTGCGCGACCGCCACACCCCGGCCGTCGAGCTCCCGGACCAGGGCCAACTTCACCGCCGCCAGCCGCTGCTCCACCGCATGGACCGCGTCCAGCGCCTCGACCAGCTGCGCCTGCGGCAGCGCCCACACGGACACGTCCAGGCAGCCACGGATCGCGTCGTCCGCCCGGGCCAGCTCACCGATCACACACCGAGATTAGAACAGCTGTACGACAGTTCTGGATTCGTCAGCGGGTGGAGAGAGAATGAGGCATGCGCTGGGCCGTGCTCGATTCGCCGATCGGCGAGTTCTCCGTCGCCACCGACGGCACCGCGATCTGCGGCGCGCACTTCGGCCGCGTGAACGGCGCGGCCGCCGAACCCGACGACGAACTGCTGCAGCGCGCCATCAGCGAGCTGCGGGCGTACTTCGTCGGCGAGCTGACGGCATTCACGCTGCCGCTGTCGGTCCGCAAAGGAAGCGACTTCGAGCGCGCCGTCTGGCGGGAGATGACGACCATTCCGTACGGCGGCACGCGGACGTACGGCGAGGTGGCCGCGCGGGTCGGCGACCCGGCCGGCGCCCGGGCGGTCGGCGTGGCCTGCAACCGCAACCCGATCCCGGTCATCGTCCCGTGCCATCGGATCGTCGGCGCCGGCGGCAAGCTCGTCGGCTTCGGCGGCGGTCTCGACCGCAAACGGCGGCTGCTGGAGTTGGAGGCCCGCGTCGCCTTCGAGCACGCCTGGGCATGATCGGCGGGGAGCCGTTGACCTTTCCCCTGGGGAAGGCCACTCCCCTGAGGCCACAGCACCGGCCGGTACGCGGAGGGGCCGGTCGGCGGTGGTCCCGTCAGCGGAACTGGAGAGCGTCATGGCGGCGCCGGACCGGCCCGAGCAGGTAGTCGACCGGCGTCG
>DASVMV010000412.1:0-9201 GCA_036384155.1 Micromonosporaceae bacterium | reverse complement strand
CGCCTTGGCCGGTGCCTTCGCCGGGCTCGGCTGCGGTGTCGCCGCCTGGGTGGTGGCCTCGGCATCGGCAGCATCCATCGGCGCCGCCTCGGCGACCCGGGCCGGCGTCCCGTTAACCGGGGCAGGCGTGCTGCTGGCGTCGCCGGATGGCCGGTAGTCGGCGAAGAAGTCGTGCCAGGCCGGATCAACGCTGGCTGGATCGGCGAGGTACCGCTGGTACATCTCCTCGACGATCCACTCGTTCGGGCCGAAACCCGCCAACGGATTGTCCTGCGAAGTCTGCTGGGTCGACACGGCCGATATTCGCCTCTTTCACGCCGTTGATGTGGCTCGGGGTTTCTGCCGCCGGGGCGGGCTGCTGTTCGCCCCCTGTTTTGCGGGGCACGATGCCGACACGTCGGCTCCGCGCGCTCACAGAGGACGGCTACCAGGCTACGCCGCGGCCCTACTTCGGGCATTTCCGTGCCCGATTGGTGTCGGCCTTCACACCTGCCCCAGCCGCCCCTCTGGTGGCAGCGGGTGGGGCGGTGCGGACCTTTTGGCCCGCACCGCCCGATGCCCGCCGTCAGGAGATGTCGCGGCGCCGCAGGACCAGCGTGCCGGCGGCGCTGGTGATCACGGCGTACGCGATCAGCACGGCGGCGCCCGCCCACCGAGGTGGATTTCCCGGCAGCTCCGTCCCGGAGACCATCAGCTGCGAGGCCAACGACGGCACGATCACCGCCAGGTCATTGATCCAGTCGCCGAATCGGTTGGAGAGGGTGGAGATGATAATAAGGGCGCCGATATATCCGGCCAGGTAGAGAACGATGCCGGTGACGGTAGCGCCGATCTGGCTGCGAATCAGGACGCCGAAACCCACGCCGAGAATCGCCCAGAGCAGGTAGGCGAGCCCATTGAGGCCGATCGCTTGCCACACCGCCCGCTCGCCCAGCTGGTTGCCGAGGTCGAACCCGGTCAAGATGAGTGATCCAGCCACCAGGCTCAGCACGGTCGCCACGAACCAGAAGAGCAGGCCGAGCAGCGCACCGGCGATCAGCTTCGCGAGGATCACGGCAGTGCGGTGCGGCGTGGTGAGAAACGTCGTCGTCACGGTCTGGTGGAAAAACTCGCTCGTCACGACGACGATGCCCAGCACCAGGACGACCATGAGGCTGAGGAACTGTCCGTTTGTGTAGAGGTTGGCCGCGATGTTGACCGGCTGGCCGGCGACCGCGATCTGCGCCTGCTCCTCCGGTGATAGCTGGCCGCCGGCCGCGCTCGGATCGAGGTAGAACGAGCTCTGGATGTAGTTGACGAAGAGGGTCAGCCCCCATAGCGGCAGCGTGATCAGGCCGAAGAGCCACCAGACGTTCGTGGTGAAGATCTTGAGCAGCTCGGCCCGGAGCAGTCTCATCGGATTCCCGCCTTTCCGGCCGTCAGCTCGAGGAACACGCCCTCCAAGTCGGGGCGCTCGGTGGCCAGTTCGTGCAGTTCGACGCCGGCGGCCAGTGCCGTGCGGCCGACGGTCGGCGCGTCGACCCCGGCTACCAGCAACTCGCCGTCGTGTCCCGTGTCGACCCGGGCATTCTGTGCGGTCAGGGCGGCGGCCAGTTCGGTGGCCTGTGGCGTACGCACCCGAACCCGTCCGGTCTGGGTCATTGACCCAATCACCTCGTCGACGGTCCCCTGCCGGACCAGCCGCCCGGCGGCGATGATCACCACATCGTCGGCGAGCAGTTGCATCTCCGACAGCAGGTGGCTGGAGACGAGCACCGTGCGTCCTTCGGCGGCGAGCCCCTTGAGGAACCCGCGCATCCAGCGGATGCCTTCCGGGTCAAGGCCGTTGGCCGGCTCGTCGAGCAGCAGTACCCGCGGATCGCCGAGCATCGCCGCGGCGATGCCCAGCCGTTGCCTCATGCCCAGCGAATAGCCCTTGAACTTGCGCTTGGCCGCCGGCGTCAGGCCCACCAGGTCCAGTGCCTCGTCGGCCCGTCGCTTCGGCAGCCCGGCGGCCGCGCAGATGACCCGCAGATGGTTGATTCCGCTGCGGCCCTTGTGCGCGCTCGACGCCTCGAGGATCGCGCCCACCTGGCGCAGCGGCTGGTCGAGGTCGGCGTACCGCCGCCCACCGATCGTCGCGGTGCCGGCGGTCGGCGTGACCAGGTTGAGCAGTAGGCGCAGGGTCGTGGTCTTGCCAGCTCCGTTCGGTCCGAGGAAGCCGGTCACCCGGCCGGGCTCGACAGTGAACGACAGGTTGTCCACCGCTCGTACGTTTCGGTACTGCTTCGTGAGACCGGAGACCACGATCTGGCCGTTGTGCGCCGCGGGGCTTGCCTGCCCGTCGGACATTCTTCTCCTCAAGGTTGTCGCTGGGCGCCGGCTGCGCCGGCACCCAGCGTGTCGGCTGCCGGGGCCAAGATCAATCCGGTTAGCGGTCAGGATCTAGAACGTTTGTTGTCGCCACCGCGACAACAAACGTTCTAGGTCTCTGGCTTCATCGGTTGATGACCATCCCCAGTGACGATGCTGACCCGTTGGAGTGGCTGCTCTTTGCGCAGTCCGGCGTGCTGACCTGGCGGCAGGCGGTTTCCGAGCTCTCGCCGAGCCAGGTTCGGCATCTGATCGCCACCAAGCGGTGGCGGCGGATCTGTCGCGGGATCCTGATCGACCATCGCGGTCAGCTGACGGGGGAGCAGGAGTGGTGGGTCGCGGTCCTGGCGGCCGGCGACGGCGCCATCCTTGCCGGCCTGGCCGCCGCTCGGGCCGGCGGACTGCGCGGAGCCTGGAGACAGGACATCGTGGACGTTCTCGTACCCGAGACGCGGCGGAGGGCCGACCTGCTGCGCCGACTGCCGCTCGGCCTGCCGGCCGTACGAGTGCGCCGGACCAGGCACCTGCCCGCAGTGGACCTCCAGCGCGCCCGGCCGGACCGGACAGGTATGGCGCGATCGGTGGTGGACGCGGCCCAGTGGGCGGGCACCGACGACGAGGCGCGGGCGCTGGTCGCCGCCGCGTGCCAGCAGCGTCTGACCGTGCCGGTGGAGATTCTGTCGGTGGTGAACCGGATGCCTCGAGCCCGGCGCCGCGCACTCGTCCGGGAAACCGCCCACGACGCGGCAGGCGGCGCCCAGGCGCTGAGCGAGATCGACTTCGTCCGGTTGTGCCGGCGGTACGGGTTGCCCACGCCTGACCTGCAGGAGCCGCGCACGGATGGGTCCGGCCGCCGGCGCTATCTCGACGCGTACTGGCGGCGGTGGCGGCTGCATGTGGAGATCGACGGTGCCCACCACATGGACGTGCGGAACTGGGCGGCGGACATGCGGCGGCAGAACGAGGTGTGGATCGCCGGCGACCGGATCCTCCGGTTCCCGGCGTGGTTGGTGCGGCAACGACCGGCAGAGGTCGCCGCGCAGGTACGGGCGGCGCTCGAAGCCGCGGGATGGCGCCCACAGGAGCGGATCTAGAACGTTCGTTGCTGCCAGGACGACCACAAACGTTCTAGATCGCGATCCAGGTGGCTCGGGCGTAGCCGAGCACGGCGCCCGACGGGCCGTACAACGTCGAATGCACCAGCGCCTTACGCCCCGACACCTCGGCGGTCGCACCCACCACGACGCACTCATCGCCCGGCTCCGGCACGGCCGACACCACGGCCGCCATCCGGCCCATGACGTACGGCCGCCCGGGCGCGATGATCGACCAGCCGCCCGGGCAGTCCAGGGCCGCCCACACCGTGGGCGGCTCGACGTCGGTCGGCACCACGAAGGGCGCCGCGGTACGCCCGTCCGCCGTCGGACCCGGGAAGATGCGCAGCCCGTCCGTCCGCTGCGGCCCGCAGACGTAGCAGGTCGGGAACGGGTGATCGGCAAATCCCGGGTACGCGGCCGAGGCCCGGTTCGCCTCCGCCGCAGCCACGGACGGGACGATCGCGGTGAACGTGTCGATCTCACGTACCTCGGCCACCAACTCTCCCGCGGCGTCTCGCACCTCGCCGCCGTCGGCCGTGAGCAGTATGTCCAGCGGCGGCGGCCGGCGCAGCGTCACCTCGACCGCCCGCCCTGCGGCGGCCCCGCGGGCCGATGCGAACAGGCCCGCCGAGTAGCCGCCGTTGCCGGTGTCGGGTGGACCGTTGAACCGGGAAGCAATGATCACGTCGCGCCCTTCCGCCGTCTTTCGACCTTGGCTCCGACGGACACCCTGCCACGAACGGGGGCGGCGTTCACCTGATCGACATCCGGCGAACGAACGGCCGAACGCTGCCGGGACCGCCCTCACCGCCGCGGTGTCCGCCGGCACCCGCAACTGTTGGTGGGTCCTCGCGATGCGCATCGCGATGTATCGCGTCTATCCTGAGACGCGGTACGTCGGCCCGTCCCGTTGGCTGCCGCCGGCGGGCGCTTGCACCGGGGAGGCGGCATGGGCAGGTGGATTGTCGACCGCCCGCAGCGACTCACCATCGACGAGGTAGTAGACCGGCTCGAGGTCCGGCTGGTCAGCGGCCGGCTGAACGTCGTCGGCACCGACGGTCCGGCCCGAGTGGAGGTCGTACAGGCCAGTCGCGTGCCGGTCGTGGTCGAGCATCGGGACGGCCGGCTGGTCCTGCGCCACGAGCGCACACCGCGCTGGCCCGGCGTCTTCTGGTGGCTGGGCCAGCTCGGGCGTCGGTTCCGGGTGGACATCTCCCTGGCAGTGCCCCCTGACGTCTGGGCCGACCTCCGACTGGTGGATGGCTCCGTGATCGCCTCTGGACTGCGGTCAACGACGGTCGTCAACGTGACGTCCGGCCAGGTGACGCTGATGGGACTCGGTGGGCGTACCCAGGCCAAGCTGGTCAACGGCCCGGTCGAGGCGCTCGGCATGAGCGGGGACGTGAGCGTCGAAACCATTTCCGGTGAGCTGGTGGTCGCCGACAGCTCCGCCGAGCGGGTGCGGGCCACGACGGTCTCCGGTGCGATCACCTGCGACCTGGACAACCCGCGGCACAGCGAGATCCGGCTCGGCACGACTTCGGGCAGCATCACGGTACGGGTCCGCGAGGACAGCGACCTCTCCGTGCACCTGCACACCACCTCGGGGCGGATCACGAGCGCCTTTCCGCAACTCGGCGCCTCCGGATCGGCCGGGTCGAAACACAGCGAGGGTGCGATCGGCAGCGGCGAGGGGCGGCTGTGGGCCAGCACCACCTCGGGGAGCATCGCGTTGCTGGCCCGGCCGGTCGAGGATGAGGACATCGACCTGCAGGCCGACGGGGTGTGCGGGGATACGCCATGACCGCGGTGTTCAGCCACGGGCGGTTGCGGCTCTACCTACTCAAGCTGCTGGCGGACGGCCCACGGCACGGCTACGAACTGATCCGGCAACTCGAGGACCGCTTCCTCGGGCTGTACGCGCCCAGCGCCGGCACCATCTATCCCCGACTGCAGCGGTTGGAGGCCGAGGGACTGGTCACCCACACCGCCGCTGGCGGCCGGAAGACGTACGAGATCACCGAGGCCGGCCGCGCCGAACTGCGCGACCGGGCCGCCGAGGTGACGGCCCTGGAGTCGGACATCAGGACGTCCGTGGCCGACCTCGCGACGTTGGCCACCGAGATCCAGACCGAGGTACGCGGCTCGGTGCGAGACCTCAAGCGCGAGTTGCGGGAAGCGGCCCGGCAGACCCGACGCCACCGGTGGGAGTCGTCCCGCTATGTGCCGCCGGCGCCGCCGCCGTACGAGCCGCAGGATCTCGCGACGGAACTGGACCGCCGGCTGACCGCGTTCGCGGCGGAGGTGGCGGAGTTGGTGCGGGGCGGCGATCGATCCGACGCGCAGCTGCGCAGCGCGATCCGGGCGCTGGACCTAGCCCTCGACGGACTGCGCCGGATCCTGCGCTGAGCTGCGACCCGGGCGGCCGGGCGCGCTCAGCTTCCGCTCAGCCATCGTCCAGCCCGGGCGCAGGCGCGGGTACGATGATGGGAGCATGGCAGCAGCACCCAGGACCGAAGCGCGTCTGCTGGTCGTCGAGGACGAGCCCAACATTCTCGAACTCCTTTCCGCCAGCCTGCGCTTCGCCGGCTTCGACGTGGAGACGGCAACCAACGGCACGGCCGCGGTGAGCGCGGCGAAGGCGCATCGGCCCGATCTCGTGGTGCTCGACGTCATGCTGCCCGACCTGGACGGCTTCGAGGTCATCCGGCAGATGCGGGAAGAGGGCACTCGTACCCCGGTGGTCTTCCTCACCGCGCGGGACGCCACCGACGACAAGATCCGGGGGCTGACGCTGGGCGGCGACGACTACGTCACCAAGCCGTTCAGCCTCGAAGAGCTCACCGCCCGCATCCGGGCGGTCCTGCGGCGCACCACCGGCGGCGAGCAGGTCCCGCCGCGGCTGACCTTCGCCGACCTCGAGCTCGACGAGGAGACCCATGAGGTGTACCGGGCCGGCCGGCGCGTACAGCTCTCGCCCACCGAGTTCAAGCTGCTGCGTTATCTCATGCTCAACGCGAACCGGGTGCTCTCCAAGGCGCAGATCCTCGATCACGTCTGGAACTACGACTTCCGGGGTGACGACAACATCGTCGAGTCGTACATCTCGTACCTTCGGCGCAAGGTGGACGCCGACCAGCCGCGACTGATCCACACCCTGCGCGGCGTGGGATACGTGCTGCGCAAGCCGGCGGCGTGATCTCGGCAGCGCCCCTCAAGGCGCAGGTACGCGGAACCCCGCTGCGGGTCAAGCTGATCGCCGCCGTGCTGGCCCTGGTCGCGGCCGCCCTCGTCGTGATCAGTGCACTGACCGCGTTCTTCCTGCACAACTACCTCATCGGGCAGACCGACGCAGAGCTGCGAGCGTCTGCCGCTCGCATCCAGTCGTTCGCACAGGCGCGTCTCCAAGGTGCCGATCTGGCACCGAGCCGGCTTACCCTGCCAACCGACTACGTCGTGGTGCTGACCGATTCCTCGGGAAGAGTCGAGGGCGTCGCGTACGACAACACCCGATTCGGAGACCGCGACCTCCCGCGTTGGCCGACGAACGCCGCCGGCTTCCAGGCCCTCCAGGATGCGCCGTTCACGGCCCGGGCTCGGGACAGCGGGGTTCGCTGGCGCATGCTCTACATCCGCCTCCCGAGCGGGCAGATGGCGGCTGTTGGCCAGCACCTCACCGACGTCGACCTCGCGGTCAAGCGGCTGATCTGGATCGACGTACTCGTCGGTGGATCGGTGCTCATCCTGCTCGCCCTGGTAGGCGCGGCGATCGTACGCAGTAGCCTCCGGCCGCTGGTGGACATCGAGCGGACCGCGGCGGCGATCGCGGCCGGCGACCTGGCCCGGCGGGTCCCCGATCCCGAGCCGGGCGAGCCGGAGCCGAGGTCGGAACTCGGCCGGCTTTCCCGCGCGCTCAACGCGATGCTCGCGCAGATCGAGGCGGCGTTCACCGCCCGCGCGGCCTCCGAGAGCGCGGCCCGGTTCGCGGAAGCGGCGGCCCGGGACGCGGCCGAGGCCGCGCTGACGTCCGAGGCCCGCGCCCGGCGTTCTGAGGAGCGAATGCGTCAGTTCGTGGCGGATGCCTCGCACGAGCTGCGAACTCCGCTCACCACCATCCGCGGCTTCGCCGAGCTCTACCGGCAGGGCGCCGCGGCCGCGCCGGACGAGGCCGCCCGGCTGGTTCGGCGGATCGAGGACGAGGCCGCCCGGATGGGGCTGCTGGTCGAGGACCTGCTGCTGCTCGCCCGCCTGGACCGGGAGCGGCCGCTGGAGCTGGGCCCGGTGGAGCTGCCGGTGCTGGCCGCGGACGCCGTGCAGGCCGCCCGGGCGATGGCGCCGGACCGGGCGGTAACGCTCGAGATCACGCCCGGAGCCGGCCGGCTGGTCGTGCTCGGCGACGATGGCCGGCTCCGCCAGGTGATCGGAAACCTGATGACCAACGCGCTCACGCACACCCCGCCGGAGGCGTCAGTGACCCTGCGGCTGCGCCGGGACAAGGGCAACCAGGGGGTGGTGGAGATCGCCGACACCGGACCGGGCCTGTCGCCGGAGCAGGCCGAGCGCGTCTTCGAACGCTTCTACCGGGCCGACGCCGCCCGAACCCGCCGGGTCGGGGGCGGCGCCACCGGTACCGGCCTCGGACTCGCCATCGTGGCGGCCCTGGTCCGGGCCCACCATGGGCAGGTCGAGGTCGATCGGACCCCGGGTGGCGGCGCAACCTTCCGGGTACGCCTGCCGCTCGCCGCCGATCTCGACGAGGACGAACCCGGCGAGTGACTCACAGTGAACCTACAGGCTGGGCTCAGGACGGCCGCAGTGCGGTGCGGCAGAGTGGTGGCATGAGCGAGCACGACACCGATCCGCTGCGGCGGCCGGATCCGCACGGCGACCAGTCCGCACAGCCGACCTCCGAGCTGCCCCGCGTCGATCACGGGGAACCTGCCGCCACCGCGCCCGACCCGACGCCCCGCAGCGACCCGAGCGGTCAGACCGGTCCAGAGGCCCAGAGCGGCAATGGCCCCGAGGGCCCGACCGTCAGCGGCCCGGGGACCCCGAGCTCGCCGAGTTCAATGCCAGCGCAGTGGTCGTACGGTGCTGGGCAGCAGCCGGGGTGGACCGCTGCCGACCAGGCTGCGTACGGCCAGGTGCCCTATCAGCCGCACCCGCACACCGCGCCGCTGCCACCGTGGGCTTACCCCGCTACCCCGCAGCCGCAGCGGCCCGGCCGCCTGGGCAAACTGGTCGCCGGCAGCGCCCTGGCTCTGGTGCTGATGGCCGGCTCCGGAGTGGCCGGCGGTCTGGTGACGCTCGCGGTGACCGGCGAGCCGGCACCGACGAAGACGTTCGCCGCCGCGCCGATCATCAACAGCGCCGACCTGCCGGCGATCGCCGCGTCGGTGCAGAACAGCGTGGTGTCGATCAGGACGGGCAGCGGAGAGGGCTCCGGCGTGGTGCTGAGCGCTGACGGCTATGTGCTGACCAACAACCATGTCGTCGAGACCGCCGAAGGCGAGACCGTCACCGTCCTGTTCGCCAACGGCGAGTCGGCGAAGGCGCGGATCGTCGGAACGGACCCTAAGACCGACCTTGCCGTGGTCAAGGCCCAGAACGTGTCCGGCCTGACTGCGGCCAAGCTCGGTGACAGCGACGCGATGCGGGTCGGTGACACGGTTCTGGCGCTCGGCAGCCCACTCGGTCTGCAAGGCTCGGTCACCGCCGGGATCATCAGCGCGCGGGATCGTACGATCCGGGC
>DASVMV010000411.1:0-2062 GCA_036384155.1 Micromonosporaceae bacterium | reverse complement strand
CCTGGCTGCTCACCCGCGGCGAGCGGCCTGGAATCGGCCTGGGCTATCGGATGGCCAGCGTGGGGTTTGACGAACCGGTCGAGAGCTGTGCCGCTGCCGGCGGTCGGATCGGGTCGAACCACCCGTGGGCGATCCTGGTGATGGGAGATGGATCTGCCTGCCGGGGGGAAAGGGCCCCCTGGTACGAGGACTCGCGCGCGCAGCCGTACGACGACGGGGTGGCCGCGGCCCTGGCCGGCGCGGACCTCGACGCCCTGCTCGGCCTCGACCCGGCCCTGTCGGCGGAGCTGAAGGTGGCCGGGCGGGCGCCCTGGCAGGTTCTCGCCGGGGCCGCCCGCGCGGCCGGCGGAACCTGGCGCGCCGACCTCGCGTACTACGCGGCCCCGTACGGCGTCGCCTACTTCGTGGCGACCTGGGAGCCGGCGTGAGCGCCGCGCCCGGAACGGTCGTCGCCGTGGTCGGCCCCACGGCGGCGGGCAAGTCGGCCCTGAGCCTCGCGCTGGCCCACACACTCGGCGGCGAGGTGGTCAACGCCGACTCGATGCAGCTCTACCGCGGGATGGACATCGGCACCGCCAAGCTGAGCCCGACCGAACGCGAGGGGGTGCCGCACCACGTGCTGGACATCTGGGACGTCACCGAGCCGGCCAGCGTGGCGGAGTACCAGCAGCTTGCCCGCGCCGCCGTCGACGACATCCTCGCCAGCGGCCGGGTGCCGCTGCTGGTCGGCGGTTCCGGCCTCTATCTGCGTGCCGTGCTCGAGGAGTTCGAGTTCCCGGGCACCGATCCGGCGCTGCGGGCCCGGCTGGAGGAGGAACTGGCCGCCGCCGGCCCAGGCCCGCTCTACGAGCGGCTGCGGGCGGCCGACCCGGCGGCCGCGGCCCGGATCCTGCCGGGAAACGGCCGGCGCATCGTGCGCGCCCTGGAGGTGGTGGAGCTGACCGGGGGGCCGTTCACCGCGACCCTGCCCGGGCCGCGACCGCACTACGACTCGGTGGTGCAGATCGGCGTCGACGTCGACACGGCGGGACTGGATCAGCGGATCGCCGAGCGGGTCGACCGCATGTGGGCGGCCGGTCTGGTCGCGGAGACGCGGGAGCTCGTCGACCGGGGCCTGCGGCGCGGGCGCACCGCCCGGTACGCCCTGGGCTACCAGCAGGTGCTGCGCCTGCTCGACGGCGAGTGCACGGAGGCAGCGGCCCGAGCCGACACCGTTCAAGCCACCCGCCGCTTCGTACGCCGGCAGCGCTCCTGGTTCCGCCGCGATCCGGCGATCAACTGGCTGGACGGCGACCGGAACGATCTTCCCGAGGAGGCGCTGCGCCGGCTGGACGGAGCCCAGGGATGATGGAGGGTATGCGCTTCGCCAAGGGCCACGGCACGGGCAACGACTTCGTCGTCCTGCCCGACCCGGACGGTCGCCTCGCCCTCACCCCGGCGCTTGTCGCCGCGCTGTGCGACCGGCGCCGCGGCATCGGGGCCGACGGCGTGCTGCGCGTCGTGCGCTCATCCCGCCATCCCGACGCGGCGGGCCAGGCTCGGGAGGCCGACTGGTTCATGGACTACTGGAACGCCGACGGCTCGTGCGCCGAGATGTGCGGAAACGGCGTACGGGTGTTCACCCGGTACCTGATCTCGCAGGGGCTGGCGGCGCTGGTCGAGGGGGGCATCCCGATCGCCACCCGCGCCGGGGTCGTGCGGGTGCTGGTGGGCGAGCGGGAGATCGCGGTCGACCTCGGCCGGCCCCGGCTGGGCGGCAGCAGTACCGCCGCGGTCGGCGCGCTGACCCTGGCCGGTACGGCGGTCGACTGCGGCAACCCCCACCTCGTATGCGCGCTGCCGGCGAGCGTCGACCTCGCGACGCTGGACCTGAGCCGGCCGCCTGAGGTCGACGCCACCACATTCCCGAGTGGCGTCAACGTCGAGTTCGTGCGGCTCGCCCAGCCGATCCCGGCCGCCGACGTACACGTGCAGATGAGGGTGTACGAGCGCGGCTCGGCGGAGACGCAGTCCTGCGGCTCGGGCGCCCTGGCGGCGGCCGCGGTGGCGCTGCGCGACGCGC
>DASVMV010000410.1:0-5453 GCA_036384155.1 Micromonosporaceae bacterium | reverse complement strand
CCGTCCGGCGCGCGGCCCAGGGCCTCGGGCAGCCCATCCGCCGCCGTCGCCACCACCGGGATCCCCCGGGCCAGTGCCTCGGTGACCACCATGCCGTACGTCTCGCCGCGGGACGCCAGCACCAGGAGGTCGGCGGCGGCGTAGGCGGCGGCGAGATCCGCGCCGGTACGCGGGCCGGCAAGGCGCACGCGGTCGGCGAGACCACTGTCGCGGATCTGGCGGCGGACCCGGTCGACGAAGTCCGGGTCCCGGGTCAGCGCGCCGACGCAGATACAGGTCCAGGACAGGTCCGCGACCGCCGCCAGGGCCTGGGTCAACACGTCGTGCCCCTTGTGCGGGGTGACGGCCGCGACGCAGAGCAGTTCCGAGCCGCCGACCGAGGCGGGCGCCCGCGGGGCGCGATCCACGCCGGGCGGAGCGACGTGGACCCGGTCGGCGGGCAGGCCGTACCGGTCGAGCAGCCGTCGCCGGGTCCATTCACTGGTCGTGACGACCGCGACCGCGGCCGACAGGGCCTTGGCCTCAACGTCGTCAGCCAGCGGCAGGTGTACGAGGACGACCAGGCGCAGCCGTCGGGCCTGCGGTACCAGGACGTCGGGTACCGCCGAGGCGACCAGGCCGTCGAGCAGGACGACCGTATCGTCGGGCACCGCGGAAAGGACGCGGGCGAGGTCGGCGCGCTCCGCAAAACCCGGCCGCGGCCAGGCACCGGGCACGGCGTGCTCGCGTACCGACCAGCCCGCCGCGGCGAGGCCCTGGCAGATCCGGCGATCGTAGGTGTTGCCGCCGCTCGGCTCGGCCGGATCGTCGATGTCGCCGGGCAGGACGACGTGTACCAGGCTCATGTCAGAGCGACCGTTCGTAGCTCGCCCACGCGATGTGCGACTCGTGGAGCGTGACCGTGATTCCGGCCAGCCCGTGCCCGCCGTCGCCGAGGTGGCCGGCGTGCACCCGCTCGGCGAGCCGGTCGGCGATCGTCCGGGCGAGCACCTCGGTGGTGGTGTTCCCGCCCGAGAACCCGGGCTCGTCGTCGAGGTTGCGGTAGTTGAGCTCACCGAGGACGGCCGCCAGCTCGGCGGTGGCCCGGCCGATGTCGACCACGATGCCGTCGGCGTCGAGTTCGGCCCGGCGGAACGTCGCGTCGACGACGAATGTCGCCCCGTGGAGTCGCTGCGCGGGCCCGAACACCTCGCCCCGAAAGCTGTGGGCGATCATCATGTGGTCCCGGACGGTCACGCTGAACACGGATCACTTCCCGTCGTAGGTGATGAGGTGACACAAGGCGGACAGGCTCCCCGCGGTCAGGCGGGCCAGCACGTCGGGCAGCTCCTCGAACCGGGACGCGCCAGTGATCAGCGCGTCGAACCCCGGGTCGCGGAGCAGTTCCAGGGCAAGGGCCAGGCGGTCGGCCAAGGAGCGGCTCGCCCGCCGGACCGGCGAGACCATGCCGACCTGGCTGCTGCGGATGGCCAGACGCCCGGAATGGAACGACCCACCCAACGACACGTTGACCGGCCGGTCCCCGTACCAGCTCAGCTCGAGGACCGTACCCTCCGGCGCGAGCAGGTCCAGCGACCGCTGCAGCCCGGCGGACGTCGCGCTCGCGTGCACGACGAGATCCCGCCCCTGCGCGGCATCCGCCGGCAGGGCGAACTCGACGCCGAGCGCGGCGGCGACACCCGCCCGGCCGGGATCGGCGTCGACCACCTGGACCCGTACGCCCGGAAACCGGGCGAGCAGGGCCGCGACGCAGCAACCGACCATGCCGGCACCCACCACCGTGACCCGGTCGCCGACCAGGGGCGGGGCGTCCCACAGGGCGTTCACGGCGGTCTCCACCGTCCCGGCCAGCACCGCCCGGGCGGCCGGAACGCCATCGGGCAAGGGAGTCACCGCGCCGGCCGGTACGACGTACGCAGTCTGGTGCGGGTAGAGGCTGAAGACCGTACGCCCGAGCAGGCGCGACGGGCCCTCCTCGACGACGCCCACATTGAGGTAGCCGTACTTCACCGGGCCCGGGAAGTCGCCCTCCTGAAACGGCGCGCGCATCGCGGCGTACTGGCTCGCGGGCACGCCGCCCAGGAAGACCAGGGTCTCGGTGCCCCGGCTGATGCCGGAGTACCGGGTGCGGACGAGGACCTCGTCCGGGCCGGGCGCGGGTAGCGTCGAGGACCGGATCTCGCCCTTGCCGGGCGCGCTGATCCAGAATGCGCGGGCGTCGCGGCTCACCGGCATCTCCCCACCTGCTGCTCCTCCTCACCGTGCGCGCCGGGCGAACCAAGTGGTCGCGTTTTACGTGCTGTTTGTCAGGATCGTCGATCATAGTCGCGGAGGCATGGTGTCCCCTTTTCGGACCGGCCCGGTCATTGGACTGATCGTCCAGCTTGTCGTGCTGAGCGGCCTCGCCGGAACCGTCGGTCTCGGCGTCGCCGGGTGGCTGGCGGGACTCGGGTACGGGGTCGCCACGTGCATAGCGCTCACCCGGGGCCTGAGCCGGTCGGGTGCGGCCGACCTGGGGCCGGCGGACCGGGTGACGCTGGGCCGAGCGGTGCTCGTCGGCGGCGTAGCAGCGCTGACGGTGGACTCGTTCCACCGGCCCGCACCGGTGGCGGTGACGGTCACCCTCACCGTGGTGGCGCTCGTGCTCGATGCGGTCGACGGGCGCGTCGCCCGGCGCACCGGCACCGCAAATGCGCTCGGCGCCCGCTTCGACATGGAGGTCGACGCATCCCTCATCCTGGTGCTCAGCATCCACGTCACGCCGTCGATCGGCGGTTGGGTGCTCGCCATCGGAGCGATGCGCTACGCCTTCCTCGCCGCGGGCTGGCTCCTCCCCTGGATGCGCCGGCCGTTGCCGCCGCGCCCCTGGCGGAAGGTAGTCGCCGCGACACAGGGCGTGGTCCTGGTGTTCGCCACGGCGGACGTGCTACCCCGGCCGGTGATCGTCACCGCGTTGGCGGCGTCGCTGGCTCTGCTCAGCGAGTCGTTCGGCCGCGACGTCTGGTGGCTGTGGCGGCAGCGCCTCGTCGGGTTCAGCCGTCTGGAGGGGACCGGGCGGCAGGCGGTCCGCATTCCGATCTGAGACGCTGCCGTCGCAGTTCCGGGGCCGCTCGGAAACGTCTTGCCGCTCGTCTAATCGTGGAGGCGCACATGTCGGACGGCCCTGCTGCCGGTGACTCCGCCGGCGACCGCCGCGCAGTGCGCCCCGTCGGGGCGTGGATGACCACCGCCCTGGCCTGCGTGCTCGTGTTGTCCGCCCTCAGCGCTCCGAACCGGTTCAGCCGCCTCACGCCAGCGGAGTTCGTGCAGATCCCGCTCGAAGGACTCCTCGCCGTCGCCCTGGTTGTCGTTCTACCGGCGAAGGCGAGGCGGATGGTGGCGGCGGTCGTCGGACTCACCCTCGGCCTGCTCACCATCCTGAAGATCGTCGACATGGGATTCTTCGCGGTTTTCGACCGGCCGTTCGACCCGTCGCTCGACTGGTCGCTCTTCGACGACGCGGTCGGGTTCCTCACCGACTCGGTGGGCCGGGTCGCCGCGGTCGGCTCCGTCGTCGCAGCCGCGGTTCTCGTCGCCGGCCTGCTTATCTTCACGACCCTCTCGGTCCTGCGGCTGACCCGCCTCGTGGTCCGGCACAACACCGTCACGACCAGAGCCATCGCGGCGCTCGGGGTCGCCTGGATCGCCTGCGCCGCGTTCGGCGTACGGGTCGTTCCGGACGTACCGGTCGCCGATGGGAGCGCCATCGCGCTCGTCCACGACCATGCGCGTCAGCTACGCGCGGGCCGGCAGGATCGGAAGACGTTCAAGGCCGAACTCGCCGCCGACCAATTCCGAAACACTCCGGGCGAAGATCTGCTGACCAGCCTGCGCGGCAAGAAGGTGATCCTGGCTTTCGTCGAGAGCTACGGGCGCGACGCGGTCGAGGATCCGGAGTTCGCGCCGCAGGTCGGTGCGGTGCTCGACGCCGGGAATCGCCGGCTCCGGGCGGCCGGATTCGCCTCCCGAAGCGCTTTCCTCACGTCACCGACGACGGGCGGCGGAAGCTGGCTGGCCCACGCCACCCTGCTCTCCGGACTGTGGATCGACAACGAACAGCGCCACCGCGACCTGCTGGCCAGCGACCGGTTGACCCTCAACGGCGCCTTCCGGCGCGCGAACTGGCAAACCGTCGGCGTCATGCCCGCCGTCACCCGGGCCTGGCCGGAGGGAGCGTTCTACGGCTACGACCGGTTCTACGACGCCCGCAACCTCGGGTACGCCGGTCCGAAGATCGGCTATATCGGAATACCCGACCAGTACACGCTGTCGGCATTCGACCGCCTCGAGCAGGCGAAGTCGGGCCGGGCTCCGCTCATGGCGGAGATCGTTCTGGTCTCGAGCCACTCGCCCTGGGCGGCCGTACCGCGGCTCGTCGACTGGGCGGACATCGGCGACGGCTCGGCTGTCACCGCCGCGGCGACCGGCGATCCGGACGTCGTGCGGCGCGACACCACCCGGGTGCGCGCCGACTACCGGCGGACCATCGAGTACGCGCTGAACACCCTCATCTCCTACGTGGAGACCTACGGCAACGATGAGCTCGTCCTCGTCTTCCTCGGCGACCACCAGCCCGCCCCGATCGTCACCGGTGCGGGCGCCAGCCGGGACGTGCCGATCACGATCGTGGCCCGCGACCACACCGTTCTTGAGCGAATCTCCGGGTGGGGCTGGCAGGACGGCCTGAAGCCAGGCGCACAGGCCCCGGTCTGGCGGATGGATACCTTCCGCGACCGCTTCCTGACCACCTTCGGCCCGGATCTCCCGGCACCCCGTCCACCGTCCTCGGCGCAGACCGGCGTCCGGTCATCCGACTGACCGAGAGATGCCGCCGGCAAGCATCAGGGTTGGACGGCGCGGGCGACCCGACGGCGGCCGCACCTGGTCGACGGTTACGCCCAGGACGCCATGTTCGCCCGACGCTGATGACGAGGTGACGCGTGTGGCGGGCTCCGGAGGAAACGTGTTCGGGGGCGACTCGCCACACGCGTCGCCGGTATCGCGGCGGCGCGCCGTGCTACCGTTGCGCGGTTGCCGTTTGGTTTCTCGCATACTTTGCCAGCGCCTGGTGGGAATCTGACCCGCCAGGCGCTGTTTGATACTGCGGGTGTTTTCCGACGAGGATTTGATCAGACACGGCGACGACCGGGGCCCGCGGCGGGCTCCAGTGGCCTACCAAGGGAGAAAGAAATGGCATCCGGCACAGTCAAGTGGTTCAACGCGGACAAGGGTTTCGGTTTCATCACCCAGGACGGCGGCGGCGCCGACGTCTTCGCGCATTTCTCCGCCATCTCGGGCAACGGTTTCCGTAGCCTCGAGGAGAATCAGCGGGTCGAGTTCGACATCGAGCAGGGCCAGAAAGGCCTCCAGGCCGCCAACATCCGCCCGATCTGAGTTGACTCCGTCCTGTCGTG
>DASVMV010000409.1:0-8612 GCA_036384155.1 Micromonosporaceae bacterium | reverse complement strand
AACGCCATCACGGCGTCGCCGATGTACTTCTCGACGACTCCGCCGTACTGCCCGACGACCCGGCGGGCCGCCGAGAAGAAGGCGGTCTGCATGTTTCGGACGAGTTCCGGGTCGGCCTTTTCCACGTACGGCGTGAAGTCGATGAGGTCCACGAACAGCACGCTGACCCGACGCCGGTCCTCCTGGACGGCGGAACCGGCGACCGGCCGGGCCGGCGCCCGCCGGCCGCACCCGGTGCAGAAGGCGGTGTCGCCCGCCAGGGGGCGGTCGCAGTTCGGACACGCCGCCACGAGCTCGGTGCCGCAGCCGCCGCAGAAACGGTCGTCGGCGCCGGCCGTCCGGCCGCAGGTGCCGCATGAGGCGGAAATGCCGTCCTCCGAGGATATCGAGGTCGTCGCCAGACCGAGTATGTCCCGCGGAGGCGCTGTCGGGAACCGGGCTGTTGACTAGCGGACACTGCCCGTCCGGCCGGGCGGCTACAGTCGGGCAGCCGGACCGATCGACCGAAGCAGGGGGATATCTCGATGGTGTACGTGCGGCTGGAACAGGAATGGACCGACAAGGACGGCGCCACCCACGCAGCAGGCGAGATGGTGGACGTGGACGCGGCGACCCTGGCTTCGCTGCAGCAGGAGGGCGTCGTCGCCGGCGAGAAGGAGGCGTGGGCGGGGCCGACCGGCACCGACGACGCGAACTGGGCGGGACCGACCGGCACCGAGGACCCGACGGGGACCGAAGAGGCCAATTGGGCGGGACCGACCGGCGCGCAGCCCTGATCTGTTCAGCGGCGGAGCGGGCCGGCCAGGCCCGCTCCGCGGCGTTCCATGCTGGCCGGGCTCATCGCTCGGTCATGCCCGCCCGGCGGCGCAGCGCCGCGAGGTCGGTCAGCACGATCCGGCGGCCTTCGGTGCGCAACCAGCCGCGGGTGGCGAACGAGCCGATGGCCTGGTTGACACTCTGGCGGGAGCCGCCGGCGATCTCGGCCAGCTGGCTCTGGTTGAGTTCGATGGTGACCATCGGTGCGTGGTTCTCACCGGCCAGCCGGACCAGCGTCTTGGCCACCCGTCCCGGCAGGTCGAGGAACACGTGATCGGCGTTCTGCTCGGTCAGGCGGCGGATGAGGGCACCGAGAGAGCGCATCACCGCGTCGAGGATGCGTGGGTTGGCGTGAACCAGGTCGATGAATGCGGCCCGGGACAGCGCGAGGGCGGTCGTGTCCTCGATCGCCTCGGCCGACAGCGACCGGGTGGACGCGTCCAGCAGCGACACCTCGCCCAGCACATCGGGCGGCCGCATCACCGCCAGGACGGCCCGCTCGCCGGTCGGCGCCGTACGGAACACGACCACCGCGCCGCGGCGCAGCACGATAAGCGAGTCGCCCGGATCGTCCTCTACGAACAGCAACTGCCCCTTGCGATAGGTACGGGGTACCGCGGCGGCGAGGACCCGCTGGCGGACATCTGGCTCGAGACCAGCGAACAGATCCACGCCCGTGAGCGCATCGCCCGGCTCCGGTAGGCGTACCTCCACGGCCAATCCCTTCCCCAGGGACGACATGTCCCGCTGCCCGGCAGGCTGCGATTTAACGTGCGTACATCAGATCATGACCCTCCTGTCGCGCCCTGTACACCCCCTGGATCGGTTCGGCGACAGTCCGTAGGAGTTTCGTGCCGCAGGCTTATGAGCGGATCCGCTCGCGGGTCGGGGGGCCCACGGGGGCGCAGCGGATGGGCCGCGGGGGTGCCGTGGCCGGCCGGAGGAGAGTCAGGGAACCCGCCTCCGGCCGGTCGCGGCCGGGGCGGTGTCGCTCGACGAAGAGGTGCCCCGCCCGGGCGCACGGCGCCGGACCGGCCCGGACGCACGGCGCCCCAGCCGATCCGTCACCATGGCAGTGATGCCCTACCGCTACTTCTACGACTGCGAGTTCATCGAGGACGGGCGCGTGATCGACCTGGTGTCGATCGGCGTCGTCGATGAGTACGGCCGCGAGTTCTACGCGGTCTCCACCGAGTTCGACGACACCCACGCCGTGCCCTGGGTTCGTCGCCACGTCCTCGCCAAGCTGCCGTCGCCCGCCGACCGCGCCTGGCGGTCTCGTGAGCGGATCCGCGACGAGCTCTACGAGTTCCTGGTCGAGCCGCTCCGCGGCCGGCCCAACGAGCAGATCGAGCTGTGGGCGTGGTACGCCGCGTACGACCACGTCGCGCTCGCGCAGCTATGGGGTGCGATGCCGGCGTTACCGCCGGAGATTCCGCGGTTCACCACGGAGTTGCGCCAGGTCTGGGATGATCTGGGCCGTCCACCGCTGCCGGGCGCCGAGGCGGATCGGCACGACGCCCTGGTGGACGCCCGGCACAACCTGGCCCGGTGGCGCGCGCTGGGCGGGTGACCGGGCCACCCGCGCTGCCGGTTGACCGGCCGCGCCGTGGGGACGCACGGGCCGGCGCCGTGGCGACCCGCCGCGACGGACGAGGAGGTCCTGATCGCGACGCGCGGGGCGGCGCTGGTTGGGGGTGGCGCCGGCCGCTACAGTGCGCACTGACGGCCCGCCCGACGCCGGCAACGACGCCGGCGGTGTGACCTCACCCGCTGCCCGGGCCGGAGGCTGTCGAGCTCGGGAGGATGTGCAGTCATGCGAATCGGCGTGCTGACCGGCGGTGGCGACTGTCCGGGACTGAACGCGGTGATCCGTGCGGTGGTGCGCAAAGGGGTGGGCAGGTACGGCCATGAGTTCGTGGGGTTCCGCGACGGCTGGCGCGGCCCGCTCGAGGGCCTGACCCGGCCGCTGGGCATCGCCGACGTCCGGGGGATCCTGCCGCGCGGGGGCACGATCCTCGGATCATCGCGGACCAACCCGTTCAAGATCGAGGGTGGCGTCGAGCGGATCAAGGCGAACCTCGCGGCGGAGAAGATCGACGCCCTCATCGCCATCGGCGGCGAAGACACCCTGGGCGTGGCGACCCGGCTGCACGAGATCGGCGTGCACGTGATCGGCGTACCGAAGACGATCGACAACGACCTTGGCGCCACCGACTACACCTTCGGCTTCGACACGGCCGTCAACATCGCGATGGAGGCGATCGACCGGCTGCACACGACCGCCGAGAGCCACCACCGGACCCTCGTGGTCGAGGTAATGGGCCGGCACGCCGGTTGGATCGCCCTGCACGCGGGCCTGGCCGGCGGCGCCAACGTGATCCTGCTGCCGGAGCGGCCGTTCGACGTCGACCAGGTCGCCGGGTATGTGGACAAGCGGTTCCAGCACCAGTACTCCCCGATCGTGGTGGTCGCCGAGGGCGCGCACCCGCTGGAGGGGCAGATGGTGCTGCACGGCCAGCAGCTGGACTCGTTCGGCCACGTCCGGTTGGGCGGCATCGGCCAGTGGCTGGCCGAGCAGTTGGAGGCGAAGACCGGCAAGGAGGCCCGCACGGTCGTACTCGGCCACATCCAGCGCGGCGGCACGCCGACCGCGTACGACCGGGTGCTGGCCACCCGGTTCGGCCTGGGCGCGATCGACGCGGTCCACGACGGCGACTGGGGCAAGATGGTCGCGCTGCGCGGCACCGACATCGTCCGGGTGCCGCTGGCCGAGGCGACCCGCGAGCTGAAGACCGTGCCGCTGGAGCGGTACACCGAGGCAGAGGTCTTCTTCGGCAGCTGACGACCGGACGGCGGCCGCGGAGAGGGGGTGCCGCGAGATGGCGCCAGACGTGCACACGATCGCGGTAATCGGCACCGGCAAGATCGGGGAGCTGGTGCTGTCCGGACTGCTGCGCGCCGGATGGCCGGCGGACCGTCTGCTGGCCACCGCGCGCCGGCCCGAGCGCGCCGACGAACTGCGGGCCCGGCACGGCGTACGGGTGGTCGACGCGCTTACCGCCGTCGGTGACGCCGACGTGCTGGCGATCGCCGTCAAGCCGCAGGACGCCGCCGGTCTGCTCGACGAGATCGGCCCGAAGGTCCCGGCCGACAAGCTGGTGATCTCGCTGTGTGCCGGCCTGCCCACCGCCTTCTTCGCCCGTCGGCTGCCGGAAGGCACCCCGGTGGTCCGGGTGATGACCAACACTCCGGCGCTGGTCGACGAGGCGATGACCGCGATCTCCGCCGGCCCGCACGCCACCGCCGGGCACCTCGCGCTGGCCGAAGAGATGTTCACCCCGCTCGGGGTGACCATCCAGGTCCCCGAGTCGCAGCAGGACGCGGTGACGGCGCTGTCCGGCTCCGGGCCGGCGTACTTCTACCTCCTGGTCGAGGCGATGGTCGACGCCGGCATCCTGCTCGGGCTGCCCCGGCAGGTGGCGCACGACCTGATCGTGCAGACGGCGATCGGGTCGGCTGTCATGCTGCGCGACTCCGGCGAGCACCCGGTGACGCTGCGCGAGCAGGTCACCTCACCGGCCGGCACCACCATTTCGGCCGTCCGCGAACTGGAGAACCACGGTGTACGGGCGGCGCTGCTGGCCGCGCTGGAGGCGGCCCGCGATCGGGCCCGGGAGCTTGCGGCCCAGGCCCGGTAGGCGCGCGGGTTTCTGGCCGGCGGAGGTGGCGACGGCGGCGCCAGCGACCTCCGCGGCGTTCCGTCGGGTTACCGGCGCGGGGGCCGGGGCCTGCCCGGCGCCGTCGATCGGGCTGCATGGCACGTCGGGGCGCCGCCGGTACGGCTTGCCCGGTTGGTGTGCCAGACTCGCCGGGTCGCCCCCGCGGAAGGAGCACCCAGATGCCTGCCCTCCTCCGGTCGCTGGCCGCTGCCGTGGCCGGGGCGGCCCTGCTCGGCGGCTGTGACCTCGTCGGCCGTTCCGAACCGCCCTCGGTGGAGTCCCAGGCCCCCGACGCCGTCGCCGAGGGCGCCACCCCGTCCCGTCAACGGGTGCAGGACTACCTCTATGCGATGCGGGCCAAGGACGTCACGCGCGGCCGGTCCCAGCTCTGCCCCGGGCTGCACCCGACCTTCGACCAGGCGGCGACCGGTCCCAACGGTGACTTCGCCAGACACTTCACCGTACCGGCGGCGCAGATCCTCGACGTCCGCGCGAACGGCGGGAAGCAGGAGGTCCTGGCCTCGGTCACGGTGGCCGCAGGTGGGGGCACGCTGGTGCGGTCGCTGCGCTTCACCGTGGCCAAGGGGGCCGCCGGCTGGTGCATCGACAGCGAGGTGCCGGTCGCGAATCCCGGCCCGAGGCCGTCCGGTTCGGTGCCGGCCAGCCCGGTGTCGTGACACCGGCGTCCCACCCGTCACGCCGGCCCGGGACGAGCTGCGCGGTCACCCTCCACGCCCGGCGGTGCCGGCGCGCGCCGTAGGCTTTCTGTCATGCGCCACGAGTGGCACCAGCTGCACCACCCCGGTCTGGCCAGCATCGGCCTGCAGACCACCCGCCCGCGGCCCGACCGTGCAGAGGACGAGGCGCTGGGTCTGGACCGGTGGCGCAACCTGCCCCGCGCCCAGACCCCGCCCTGGCCCGACCCAGCCGGGGTCGCCGAGGTGACCTCGGTGCTGGAGACCGTGCCCTCGATCGTGGCGCCCTACGAGGTCGACCACCTGCGCGACCGGCTGGCCCAGGTGTGTGAGGGCAGGGCCTTCCTGCTGCAGGGCGGCGACTGCGCCGAGACGTTCGCCGACAACACCGAGAGCCACCTGCTGGCCAACGCCCGCACGCTGCTGCAGATGGCCGTCGTGCTGACGTACGGCGCCTCAATGCCGGTGATCAAGGTGGCTCGAGTCGCCGGCCAGTACACCAAGCCGCGGTCGTCGCCCGTCGACGCCCTCGGGCTCCCGGCCTACCGCGGTGACCTGATCAACTCGTTGGAGGCCACGGCGGAGGCCCGGGTCGCCGACCCGCAGCGCATGATCCGGGCGTACGCCAACTCGTCGTCGGCCATGAACATGCTGCGGGCGTACCTGTCCGGCGGGCTCGCCGACCTGCACGCCGTGCACGACTGGAACAAGGGCTTCGTGAAGACGTCCCCGGCGGGCGAGCGGTACGAGGCGATCGCCCGGGAGATCGACCGGGCCCTGGCGTTCATCCGCGCCTGCGGGATGACCGACGACGAGGCCCTGCGAACGGTGACCCTGTACTGCTCGCACGAAGCGCTGGCGCTGGAGTACGACCGGGCGTTGACCCGGGTCAGCGGCGGGCGGGCGTACGGCCTGTCCGGGCATTTCCTATGGATCGGCGAGCGCACCCGGCAGATCGACGGCGCCCACATCGACTTCGTTTCCCGGATTGCCAATCCGATCGGGGTCAAGCTCGGCCCGACCACCACCCCCGAGCAGGCGATGGAACTCTGCGAGCGGCTCAATCCGGACAATGTGCCCGGCCGGCTCACGCTAGTCAGCCGGATGGGCAACCACCTCGTCCGGGACATGCTGCCGCCGATCGTGGAGAAGGTGACGGCCGCGGGGGCGAAGGTCGTCTGGCAGTGCGACCCGATGCACGGCAACACCCACGAGTCGTCCAACGGCTACAAGACCCGGCACTTCGACCGGATCGTCGACGAGGTGCTCGGCTATTTCGAGGTGCACCGCAACCTCGACACCCATCCCGGCGGCCTGCACGTCGAACTGACCGGGGAAGACGTCACCGAGTGCCTCGGCGGCGCCCAGGGCATCGAGGATCTCGACCTTCCCGGCCGGTACGAGACGGCCTGTGACCCCCGGCTCAACACCCAGCAGTCGCTGGAACTGGCCTTCCTGGTGGCGGAGATGCTGCGGGGCTGACCCTACCGCTGACCGCTGCCGCCCGAGGAGTGAGCATGAGCAACGACGCCGCGATCGACCTGCGGTCCGACACCGTCACCCGGCCCACGGCGGCGATGCGGGCCGCCATGGCCGAGGCCGAGGTGGGCGACGACGTCTACGGCGAGGATCCGTCGGTCAACGCCCTCGAGGCCGAGGTGGCGGCCATGTTCGGGCACGAGGCGGCGCTGTTCACCCCGACCGGCTCGATGGCCAACCAGATCGCGCTGCAACTGCTCGTGCCCCCGGCCGCCGAGTTGCTCTGCGACGCCGACGCGCACGTCGTGACGTACGAGATCGGGGCGGCGGCCGCCTACGGCGGCATCTCGTCGCGGACCTGGCCGGCGGTGGGCGCCGACCTCGACCCCGAGACCGTCGCCGGCATGATCCGGCCGGACGGCTACTTCGCCGTACCGACCCGCGCGATCGCCGTCGAGCAGACGCACAACCGCGGCGGCGGCGGGGTCATCCCGCTGTCTACGCTCCGGGCGCTGCGGGCAGTCGCAGACGACGCCGGTGTCGCCCTGCACTGCGATGGCGCCCGGATCTGGCACGCGCACGTCGCCGACGGGGTGCCGCTGGCGGAGTACGGGAGCCTCTTCGACACGCTGTCGGTGTGCCTGTCCAAGGGGCTTGGCGCGCCGGTCGGCTCCCTCGTGGTCGGCAGTGCGGAGCGGATCGAGAAGGCTCGGTGGATCCGCAAGCGGATGGGCGGCGGCATGCGCCAGGTGGGCATCCTCGCCGCGGCCGGCCGGTACGCCCTGCGCCACCACATCGAGCGGCTGGCCGACGACCACGCCCGGGCGGCCCGGCTGGCCGAGGCGCTGGCGCCCTTCGGCGTGGTGGCCGGTGCGGTGCGCACCAACATCGTGCCGCTCGACCTTGGCAAGTCACCGCTCGACGCCCCCGCGCTGGGCGCGGCCGCTCGATCCGCGGGAGTGCTGGTGTCGGTGCTCGGCCCCCGTACCGCCCGCCTGGTCACCCACCTCGACCTCTCCGACCGGGACATCGACCGGGCGATCGAGCGCCTGGTGCCGGTCTTCCGCCGGTAGCTCCCCAAACGCCGCGCGCAAAGCGCGCGGCGCATCACGCCCCGGCGTCGCGTCGGGGGGCGGTGCCGGGCCGCGAAGCCGGCCCGCCATGCACCAGTAGCCCGAGTCCGCCCCGCTCGGCCCGAACAGCCGCGCCACGTCGGCCCAGTCGCCGGCGCCCACCGACCGCACCTTGATGTCGCGCACCCTCGTCCGGTCAGGGCAGGGCGCGTAGGCGCTTGAGGGCCTCGACGTCGGCGGCGTGTCCGGCCGGGCCGTCGGTGGGCGTCTCGACGATGACCGGTACGCCGGCCGTCGCCGGATGGACCATGAGCTCCGCGAACGCCGGTTCGCCGAGGCTGCCCTTGCCGATCGACTCGTGCCGGTCCCGGCTCGAACCGCACAGATCCCGCGAGTCGTTGGCATGCACCAGCCACAGCCGGTCGGCGCCCACCGCGGTCACGAGCGCGTCGAGCGTCTCGATCATGCCGCCCGGCCGGGCGAGGTCGTGGCCGGCGGCCCAGGCGTGGCACGTGTCGAAGCAGACGCCCAACCACGGATGGCGTTCGACGGCGGCGAGGTACGGCTCCAGGTGCTCCACCCGGGAGGCCAGGGAGCGCCCGCCGCCGGCGCTCGGCTCGACCAGCAGGCGCGGACCACGCGCCGCGGCCGCGGTGTCCAGCAGCGGCAGCAGTACCTCGCGGACCTGCGCCAGCGCCGCGTCGGCGTGCCCCGCGTCGACGGCGCTGCCGGCGTGGAAGACGACGCCGGTGGCGCCGATCGCGACTCCGCGGGACACGGCGTGCGCGAGCGTCGCCACCGAGCGCTCGACCGTCTGCGGGTTCGGC
>DASVMV010000408.1:0-5537 GCA_036384155.1 Micromonosporaceae bacterium | reverse complement strand
CCCCCCGCGACTCGAGTACCGCGGGGGCATCGGTTGCCCGCCACGGCCGCAGCAAGAGGCCGGATACGGCGATCTCCACGGGTTCCACGCGTGGAGTCTGCCAGCTCGCGTGCGCCCACCTCTTCGGTGTGCCGACTTCGGGGCTGCTGCGCTGATAACTTGCACGAGTGGCCGCCGGACGTGGCTTGTCTTGATTCACACGGTCGGGCTGGTGTTGCATCCCGAGCGGGACAGCCGGGAAGCCTTGGCGACCATAGGTGGCTGGGCGCGCGATCGCCGGGCCCGGCTGGTGGGGCTCAGCGGCGAGGTCGCTCGCGCCGAGGGAGCGACGGAGGTCCCGCCGGAGGAACTGGCCCGGCAGGCCGACCTCGTGGTGAGCCTCGGCGGCGACGGAACCATGTTGCGGGCCATGCGACTGGTGCTCGGCGGCCGCGCCCCGGTGCTCGGCGTCAACCTGGGACGGTTGGGCTTCCTCGCCGAGATCGACGTGGCGCACCTGCCGGATGCGCTGTCGGCGATCGACCAGCGCCACTTCACCGTCGAGCCGCGCTCGGCCGTCGAGGCGGCGTTCGGCGCGCATCGGCACGTCGCGTTCAACGAGGTCGCGCTCGCCCGGCGGCCGGGACAGCCGATGGCCCAGGTGGGCCTGGTCGTCGAGGGACAGCCATTCATCCGCTACGCCGCCGACGCGGTCATCGTCGCCACGCCGACCGGATCGACGGCCTACAGCTTTTCCGCCGGTGGCCCGATCGTGTCTCCCCGCGCCCAGGGGCTGGTGGTGACGCCGGTGGCTCCGCACTCCGCCTTCAACCGCTCGCTGGTGCTGGCCGGCGGCGAGAACGTGGAACTCGAGGTCCTGCCGGGCAGCGGCGAACTCGACATCGAGGCCGATGGCGGGCTGGCGGGTCGGATCTTCCCGGGCGCCCGGGTCGCGCTGGAGGGCGCGCCGGCCGCCGCGGCGGTGGTCCGGCTCGGCCGGACGACCTTTTACCAACGGGCCCAGCGCAAGTTGCGGCTGGATGGCTCGATCGGGGCCGAGCCGCCCTGGCCGACCACTACTTGAAATTTGAAATACCTGGTAGGCTGGCGTCGTGGTGCAGAGCCTGGACGAGGCCCGGATGGCGTGCTGGCGCTCTTTCATCGAGTCGAGCCAGCGGCTGGTCCTACAGCTTGAGGACGACCTGCGCAGCGACAGCGAGCTGAATCTGGCCGATTATCACGTCCTGGTACTGCTCTCCGAGGCCGACGGACAGCGGCTGCGCATGGGCGAACTCGCGAGCCGGATGGTCTTCTCGCCCAGCCGGCTGACGTACCAGATCTCTGCGATGGAGCGCCGCGGTCTCGTCATCCGGGAGAACTGTCCCGAAGACCGGCGGGGCAGCCGGGCGGTCATGACGGCCGCCGGTCTGCTCGCACTGCAGCGGGCGGCACCGGGCCACCTGGCGGCGGTCCGCCGTCACCTGATGGACGACCTCGACGAAGCCGAGGTTGCCTGCCTCACCCGCGTCTTCGACCGCCTCGGCGCCCGGCTGCAAGGCGCCCGCACCGCCACCGCCGCACCAACCAAGGCTGAAAGGTAATCAGATGCCTGCCGTGACCGTTGACGATGTCCTCGTCCTGCCCCGCCTGCCCCGACTCGATCGGGCCACCACCACCTACCGGCCGGTCCGCCGGCTGATCACCGCGCCCAGCGGCTTCGAGGGCGAGGGTTTTCCGGTCCGGCGAGCGTTCGCCGGGGTCCCGCTGACCGAGCTCGACCCGTTCATCCACCTGGACCAGATGGGTGAGGTCGATTACGCCCCAGGCGAGCCGAAGGGCACGCCGTGGCATCCCCACCGCGGGTTCGAGACGGTCACGTACATCATCGACGGCATCTTCGACCATCAGGACTCGAACGGCGGGGGCGGCACGATCACCAACGGTGACACCCAGTGGATGACTGCGGGCAGCGGGCTGCTCCATATCGAGGCGCCGCCGGAGCACCTGGTGATGAGCGGCGGCCTCTTCCACGGACTGCAACTGTGGGTGAACCTGCCCCGGGTGGCGAAAATGAACCCGCCGCGCTACCAGGACATCCGGGGTAAGGAGTCGGCGCTGGTGACCACCCCGGACGGCGGTGCGCTCATTCGGGTGATCGCCGGCGAGGTCGCCGGGCACCGCGGGCCGGGCTCGACGCATACGCCCATCACGATCGCCCATGTGACGCTCCAGCCGGGCGCCGAGGTCGACCTGCCCTGGCGCACCGACTTCAACGCCCTCGTCTACGTGCTGGGCGGAGCGGGCACCGTGGGCGTCGACCGCCGCCCGGTCCGGACCGGCCAGTTGGCGGTGCACGGCCCGGGCGACGCGCTACGGCTCGCCGCCGGTGCTGCCCAGGACTCCCGTACGCAGGCACTGGATCTCTACGTCATGGGGGGGCAGCCGATTCGCGAGCCGGTGGCACACTACGGCCCATTCGTGATGAACACCCGCGCAGAGCTGATCCAGGCCTTCGAGGATTACCAGGCCGGGCGCCTGGGCGTCGTACCCGCCGACCGGATGCCCCACTCCGGCGGTGAGCCGCCCCGGCCGTAGCCGGCCAACCCGCCCCGCGGGCCGCCAACGGTCGGTTCTCAGGACACGGCGAAGATTCCGGCCACGCCGAGAATCACCATGACCAGGACCGCCACCAACAGTCCCCGCTCGCTTTCGATGCTGTCGTTGGCGTAGGTCTGCTGGACGTCACGGACGATCTCGGTGGTCACGCTGGCCTCCTCGGCGTCATGTGGCGGTTGTGGTCAACGGGATGCCCGGGGCATTCCCGAGTGCGGACGGCGCAAAGCCGACCTACGGTGGGGTCGTCACCGACCTCAGGGGGTTGCACGTGGCGATCGAGGATTGGTTCCTCACCGCGCAGGAACGCGGCAACCCGGCCTCTGACTTACCCACCTGGAGCGCCGGAAACCACATCGAACCGCTAATCCACGGCTCGGTTTATTTCGACCGCCTGGTTCGCGAGGTCGAGGCGCTCCGGGCCGGAGATCACCTGTTCTTCACCGACTGGCGCGGGGACCCCGACCAACTCATGCGTCCCGGCGGCCCCACCGTCGCCGAGCTTTTCGCCGCCGCCGCGCAGCGGGGGGTCGTCGTCAAGGGCCTGATGTGGCGCTCGCACCTCGACGCGCTGCAGTACAGCGAGAAGGAGAACCGCAACCTCAGCGATGCGATCCGCGCGGCCGGCGGCGAGGTGCTGCTCGACCAACGGGTACGCCGCGGCGGGTCGCACCATCAGAAGCTGGTGGTGTTACGCCATCCCGGCGCACCGGAGCGCGACGTCGCCTTCGCCGGCGGAATCGACCTCTGCCACAGCCGTCGGGACGATGGCGACCACCGGGGTGATCCCCAACCGGTGCCGATGTCTCCGCGGTACGGCAAGCACCCGCCCTGGCACGACGTGCAGTTGGAACTGCGCGGACCGGTGGTGGCCGCCCTCGACACCTCGTTCCGGGAACGCTGGAGCGACCCGATGCCGCTTGATTCGGAGAACCCGCTGGCCTACGTACGGGACCGGCTGCGAAGGGCGGACCTCACGCCCGACCCGTTACCACCCCGGCCCGGTGACCCGCCGCCGGCCGGCGAACATGACGTGCAGGTGCTGCGCACCTATCCCGCGGTCCGGCCCCGCTACCGGTTCGCCCCGCGGGGCGAGCGCACCGTGGCGCGCGGGTACGCCAAGGCGATCCGGCGCGCCCGACGCCTTATCTATCTCGAGGACCAGTACCTCTGGTCGACCGAGGTGGCCAACCTCTTCGCCGAGGCGTTGCGCACCAACCCTGATCTCCACCTGATCGCCGTGGTACCGCGTTATCCCGACGTGGACGGGCGATTGGCCCTGCCGCCGAACTACGTAGGCCGGCACCAGGCGGTGGACCTGTGCAGCCGGGCCGGCGGTGACCGGGTGCACATCTTCGATGTCGAGAATCACGACGGCGGTCCGGTCTACGTGCACGCCAAGGCGTGCATCGTCGATGACGTGTGGTTCAGCGTCGGCAGCGACAACTTCAACCGTCGCTCGTGGACGCACGACAGCGAGTTGTCGTGCGCCGTGCTGGACCGGACGCTCGATGAGCGAGAGCCGGCCGACCCGGCGGGACTGGGTGACGGAGCCCGCCGCCTGGCCCGCGAGCTGCGGCTGCGGTTGTGGCGCGAGCACCTTGACCGGGCCGGCGACGGCACCGAGGACGCGGACCTCCTCGAACCGCTCAGCGCCGTACGGGCAATTACCGGGGCCGCGCGGCGACTGCAGGACTGGTACGAGGGCGGTCAGAAAGGCCCCCGTCCACCGGGGCGGCTGCGTCCGCATCGCCCGGAACGACTGCCCCTGCTCACCCGGCTCTGGGCGGTCCCGGCGTACCGGCTCGTCTACGACCCCGACGGGCGTCCGCTGCGGGCTCGCTGGAACGGCTCGTGGTAGGGCCGCGGATCGGCCGGTCAAAGGGTCGTTAGTCCCCGTCGTGTGACCTCAGCATCAAAGAATCCTGTCCGGTTAGCCCGAAACGTGCAGTGACATCCCCTATGTACATCAGCCTTTCGGCTAGATTTCTCTACGCTGATCAGGCTAAGGTGATGCCCTGAACGGACCATCCAGAGCGATCACCGTCCAGCGAAAGTTCCGCGGACGAGGTGCAGGGAGGACCACCATGACCGCGACAACGACCAATAAGGTCAGCCGCGAGAAGTCCACCGTCGACGACGACACGACGGTCACTAGCAGCGCCACGCTGCCCGATAGTGCCGCCGAACTGCTGCAGGCCATGGCCGCGCTTCCGGCGCACCACCCCTCTCGGGCAGCGATGCGGGAACGCACCATCGAGGCCTGGCTGCCGCTGGCCCACCACCTGGCTCACCGCTACAGCGGTCGCGGCGAGCCGACGGACGACCTGGTCCAGACCGCTGCTATCGGTCTGATCAAGGCCGTCGACAAGTTCGACCCCAGTCGCGGTGTCGACTTCGCCGGTTACGCGATCCCGACCATCATCGGCGAACTCAAGCGCCACTTCCGGGATCGCACCTGGGACATCCGGGTACCCCGCCGGCTTCAGGAGCTGCGCCTGAGCATCTCGGAGGCCAACAGCGCACTGCTGCAGACCCTCGGCCGCTCCCCGACCGTCGCCGACATCGCCGCCCACCTCAAACTCACCGAGGAAGAGGTTCTGGAAGGCCTGGAAGGCGCCCGGGCGTACAACGCGGTGTCGCTGTCGACGCCGACGGGCGACGGTGAGCGGGCCACCGAACTCGGCGACATGATCGGGGCCGAGGACGGCCAGTACGAGTTGGCAGAGTTGCGGGTCGCCCTCGGCCCGGCGCTGGCCTCGCTCGACCAGCGGGAACAGCGCATCCTGACGCTGCGCTTCTACGGAAACCTCACGCAGTCGCAGATCGCCGAGCAGATCGGCGTTTCCCAGATGCACGTCTCCCGGCTGCTCGCCCGGGCTCTGACCAAGCTGCGGGGGCAGCTCGGCGGCGCGTACTGATCGTCGCTGTGGTGGGGGGGGGGG
>DASVMV010000407.1:0-5938 GCA_036384155.1 Micromonosporaceae bacterium | reverse complement strand
CTCGCCGCGCATCCGGCGGCGAGCAGTAACGGCACCGCCACAACGGCAAGAAGGAACCGACTCACGGAGCGTCCGCCACGACGGCCCGCGCGGGGACGAGGTCGGGATCGAGCCCGGCCTGTGCGGCCAGGTCCCGAGCCCGCGGACCCTTGAGCAGCTTGGCCGCGGTGGGACCGTCCGTAGGGCCGGTGCCGTAGGACGGGCAGAACGGGGCCAGCGTGCAGGCTCCGCAGGCCGGGGTGCGGGCGTGGCAGACGCGCCGGCCGTGGAAGATCACGCGGTGGGACAGCATCGTCCACTCCCGGCGCTCGAAGAGGGCACCGATCGCGTGCTCGATCTTGACGGGATCCATCTCCGCAGTCCACGCCCACCGCCGGACGAGCCGCTGGAAGTGGGTGTCGACGGTGATCCCCGGCACCCCGTAGGCGTTGCCCAGGATGACGTTGGCGGTCTTACGCCCGATGCCCGGCAGGGTGACCAGGTCGACGAGCCGGCGCGGCACCTGGCCGTCGTACCGCTCGACCAGCGCCTGCCCGAGCTTGATCAGCGAGTCGGTCTTGTTGCGGAAGAAGCCGGTAGGCCGGATCAGCTCCTCGAGCTCCGTCCGGTCGGCACCGGCGTAGTCGGCCGCCGTCGGATAGCGGGCGAACACCTTCGGCGTCACCTCGTTGACCCGCTGGTCGGTGCACTGCGCGGAGAGGATCGTGGCGACCGCGAGCTGCAGCGGAGTCTCGTGGTTGAGCTCGCAGTGGGCGTCCGGATGCGTCTCGGCGAGCAGCCGACCCATCCGGCGGGCCCGTCGCTTGCGGGCCAGATCGGACTCGGCGGCCACCGTTAGCCTGACCGGCGCTGCACCCTTCGCGCTCACGCTGCCAGCCTTTCGCTCGCGGCTGCGGGGCTCGCAAGCTCACTCCTCGCGCTCACGCTGCCAGCCTACGTCGGCGCACCGACAAGGCAGCGGCGCTGGGAGGTCACGGCGCCGAGATCGACCCGTCGGCGGCGAGTCTCGCCCCGGTCGTCGGGAAATCGGATCGGGACAGGTCCCCCACCAGATCCGCACCGCGGTGGCGGCGGTCGACGGTGGGCAGCCCAGCGTCATTCATGTACGTCGAGATCAGCCGGCCGCCGGCCCAGGTGCCGTCGGCCGACATGGAGACCTTGAGTACGCCTCCCAGGCCCAGCCGGCCGGTGTTGGTGAGCGTCTTTCCGCCGCCCGCGAAGTTGCCGAGGCTGTAGGCGATGAGGCGGCCGCGGTAGAACTCCATGCCCCGCAGGACGTGCGGACCGTGGCCCACCACCAGGTCGGCGCCCGCGTCGATCACCGCGTGCGAGAACCGGATCGGATCGCCCCGGTTCTCCCCGTAGAACAACTCAGTGCCCGGGGTGACGTGCACCTTGTCCGCGCCTTCCGCGCCCATGTGCACCTGTACGACGACCAGGTCGGCCCGGGCCGCCGCCCGCGCCACCACCTGCTTCGCCCCCGCAATGTCGGTGAGGTCGTTCGACCACGGGTACGACGAGAAGCCCACGACGGCGACCTTGACGCCCGCCACGTCCATGACCGTGATCTCGCCCGGCGCCCCGGTGTGCCGCAGGCCCTGCGCCTCCAGCGCCAGTTGCGTGTTGCGATAGCCGACCGGGCCGTAGTCGTTGCCATGGTTGTTCGCCTGGTTGAGCAGTTCGAACCCGGCGTCGCGAAGGTGGGCGGCGTACGACGGGGGCGACCGGAACTGGTAGCACGCGGTCGAGTCGGCCCCACACTTGCCGGTGCCGGTGTCATCGGTGAGGGGCTGTTCCAGGTTGCCCATGACCAGTTCGGCGGCCAGGGAGGACTTGACCGAGTCGAAGAAGCCGGCGCCACCGCGGGCCGGCAGCCGGTTCGGCGCATTGCCCATGATGATGTCGCCGGTGGCGGACATCGAGATGACCTTGGCGGCGGCCGAGCGCGAAGGGCTGGGGGACCTGGTTGCCGTGGTGGCCGAGGCGGTCGGGGCCACCGCGGCCGTCCGCCACCGGGGCGCGCCAGTGCCAGCGTCGCGGAGGCCGACGAACGCGGCCGCGGTCGTCAACACCACCAGCAGCAGAGCGACGGCAGCGTACGGGAGCATCGACCGGCGGTTGGCCCGGCCGGCGGGCGTAGCGGATCGATCGGACGCGCGGTCGTACACCGCGCAGACCATACCCGGAGGTGGCGGACCGTGACGACCGCCTTTCCGGTGGATTCGCCAGTCAGCGATCGGGCCGGTCGGACCAGGCGGTGAGCGCCTGCGGCCCGCCCCGGCCGCCGGTTACCACCGCTCCGTACGCGGCCCGCGCCAGCGGCGCCCCCCAGTCCGAGCGCGGCCCGCCGTACCTGCTGACCGGCCCGTCCGGCGGGCACAGCACGCTGACCGCGTCGGTCGCCGTTCCGGTCGCCAGCAGGCCCAACTCGGTCAGCGCCTGCACCTTGGCCTCGGTAATCGTGGCCACCGAGTTGACCAGCGCCGCGTCGCTCAGCCGGGCGGGTACGAAGGCGACGATATTGATCGTGCCCACCCGGGCCTGCGGGGCCGGTGCCGGCGCCGCCGCCTGGATCGGCGCGCCGAGTCCGACCGTCGCCCACACCCGTACGCCTCGGTCCTCGGCCGCCACGACGTCGGCGACGTCGACGCCGGTCAGCAGCCCTACGCCGGCGCCGCGCAGCCCGAGCCGGTCGGCCATCCCGGCCAGGTGGACGTCGGGATCGTCCCGGTCGTACGACATCGGCACGGTGGCATTGATCAGCCAGTGGCGTACGCCGATGCCGCCGCCGAGCGGCGCCGAACTCACCGCGAGCAGTGGGCCGGCAGCGCGCCAGAGCAAGAGGGGCACCGCGCGCCCGCCCTCGTGGCGGGTGGCCAGCACGGGTTCGGTCAGCACGTGGCGACCCTATCCGTGGGGACGCGCGCACCCGCTGCGGGGCGCCAGGCGGGCGGTGCTGGTCGCTGGTCTCTCGCCCGGGTAGCCTCCTGGATCTAGATTCATAGGGTGCACGACCGCTTACTACGCTCGTGCGCCTAGACTTACGGCGCGTGACGGACCGTCGGAGGGCAGCCTTTCCGGCCGACGGCTCGCGCTAGCGGAGGTGCGCGATGGACGAGGTACTGGCCCGCAGCGGAATCTTCCAGGGCGTGGACCCGGAGGCGGCCGAGGCGCTCGCCAAGGATATGGAGACGATGGAGGTCCGCAAGGGCGACGTCGTCTTCAACGAGGGCGAGCCCGGTGACAGCCTCTACATCGTGCTGAGCGGCAAGATCAAAGTAGGTCGCCGCGCAACCGACGGCCGGCAGAACCTGATTGCCGTGATGGGTCCGTCCGACATGGTGGGCGAGCTGTCGCTCTTCGACCCGGGGCCGCGTACCGCCACGGCAACCGCGGTAACCGACACGCGATTGGCCCGGCTCCGCAAGCAGGCGCTACGGCCCTGGCTCAGCAATCGGCCCGAGATCGCCGAGCAGCTGCTGCGGGTGCTGGCCCGGCGGCTGCGCCGGACGAACGACAACCTCGCAGATCTGATCTTCACCGATGTGCCCGGCCGGGTCGCCAAAAACCTGCTGCAGATGGCCGGGCGGTTCGGCACCCGGGACGGGGGCGTGCTGCGGGTGACGCACGACCTGACCCAGGAGGAGATCGCCCAGCTCGTCGGCGCCTCCCGCGAGACGGTCAACAAGGCGCTCGCCGATTTCACCGCCCGGGGCTGGCTGCGCCTCGACGGCAAGAGCATCATCATCCTCGATCCGGAGCGCCTGGCCCGCCGCGCCCGGGTCTGACCCGGCCCGGTCAGGCCCCACGCCGCTTTCTGCGGCTCGCGAAGGGCATAGACCCCACCGGCCGACCTGGCGTTGGATGGAACGATGCTGGAACGCGTCGCTGTCCTGTCCGACATCCACGGCGTACTGCCGGCCCTGGATGCCGTACTGGCCGAGCCCGACGTCTCCGCGGCGGACCGGATCGTGGTGACCGGTGACATCGCGTCGGGACCGCAGCCGGTCGAGGTACTAGATCGGCTAACCGGGGTCGGCGACCGGGTCAGCTGGGTACGGGGCAACGCCGACCGGGAGTTGGTGCGGATCCGGGCCGGCGAGGAGTTTCCCTTCCCGGACGAGGTGACGCCGTGGGCAGCGGCGCAGCTTCGCCCGGACCAGGTCGCCCGGCTCGCCGCCCTGCCCCTGTCGGTCACCCTGCCGGTACGCGGCCTCGGCGATGTCCTGTTCTGTCACGCCACCCCGCGCGACGACGAGGAGGTCGTGCTCGTCGACTCCCGCCTGGACCGGTGGGCCGAGGTGTTCGGCGGGCTGCCCGACGAGGTCACCACGATCGTCTGCGGGCACACGCACATGCCGTACACCCGATTCGCCCACCGGCGGCTGGTCGTCAATCCGGGCAGCGTCGGCATGCCGTACGGCCGGGCCGGGGCGCACTGGGCGCTACTCGGGCCGGGCGTCGAGCTACGACGGACCGACTTCGACCTCGATGCCGCCTGCGCGCAGGTGAGCGCGGAGTCCGGGTATGCCGGGGCGGCGGACTGGGCGGACGAGTACATCCGGTCGCGCAACGGCGACGCGGAGGCGCTGCGTGCCTTCGGCCCCCGCGACGGGCGCTGATCCGGGTCATCGCGTCGATGCAGTTGTCGAAAAACGTGCAGTCTTGACTGTTTGTTTCTCCGCGCGCACGCTGTCGGCATGCCTGTCGCGCCGCCGCGCACCCGTCAGCAGGAGCGCAGCCGCGCCACCCAGGCCCGACTGCTCGAGGCGACTGTGGACTGCCTGGTCGAGCACGGCTGGTCCGGCACCACGACCACCCTGATCGCCGCTCGGGCCGGCGTCTCCCGGGGCGCCCAACTGCACCACTACCCAACCAAGGCTGCCCTGGTGATCGCGGCGGTCGCGCATCTGGCCGAGCGGCGGGCGACCGAGATCCGCGCGGAGGCGGAAGCGCTGCCCGGCGGCCCGGCGCGGTTCGACCGGGTGATCGACATGCTCGCCGCCGCCTTCACCGGCCCGCTCTTCGTCGCCGCCCTCGAATTGTGGGTCGCGGCCCGTACCGATGCCGAGCTACGCGACGCGCTGGTGCCGCTCGAGGCGCGGGTCGGACGGGAGATGCACCGACTCACCGTCGAACTGCTCGGCGCCGACGAGCGCCGGGCCGGCGTACGGGAGTCCGTCCAGGCCACCCTCGACCTGCTCCGCGGGCTCGGGGTGGCGAATTTGCTATCCGACGACACCGCTCGCCGGGATGCCCTCCTCGTCACCTGGAAGAGGCAGCTCGCAGCGATCCTCGCCGGACCGGAGAAGACATGGCCGACCTGACAGACCTGCTCGCGGACCTGGCCGCCGAGTCGGCCGACCTGGACGCCCTGGTGAGCCCGCTGCCTCCGGCCGACTGGGCCCGTCCCACGCCGGCGCCCCGCTGGACGATCGCCCACCAGATCGCCCACCTCGCGTGGACCGACCAGGTCGCCGTCCTCGCCGCCACCGACGCCGAGGCCTTCTTCGCCGCGGCAGCAGCGATCGCCACCGACCCCGACAGCTACGTCGACCGCGCGGCCGAGGACTTCCTCGCCCCGCCGCCGGACCTGCTCGCCCGCTGGCGAGCGGGTCGCACCGCACTCGCCGAGGCGCTCCGCGCCGTGCCCGCCGGCACCAAGCTGCCCTGGTACGGCACCCGGATGTCACCCATGTCGATGGTCACCGCCCGGCTGATGGAGACGTGGGCACACGGCCAGGACGTGGCGGACACCCTCGGCGTCACCCGTACGCCCACCGCCCGGCTTCGGCACGTGGCGTACCTCGGCTTCCGTACCCTCGGGTACAGCTTCGCGGCGCACGGCCGGCCGGAACCGGTGGTGCCGATCCGGGTCGACCTGGCTGCGCCGGCGAGCGCGAGGAGTGAGCTTGCGAGCCCCGCAGTCGCGAGCGAA
>DASVMV010000406.1:0-2659 GCA_036384155.1 Micromonosporaceae bacterium | reverse complement strand
AGTTCGCCGGGCTTGAGGTCGGGTCCATTGGCGACGGGCTGCACCGGGCCGAGGCGGACCCGATCGCCGCGGAAGGCCGTCCATGCTCCCGGCGCGGGGGTGGCTGCGCGCACCCGGCGGTCCACCGCGAACGCCGGCTCGGTCCACCGCACCTGGGCATCGTCGACGGTCAGCTTGGGCGCGTGGGACACCCCGTCGGCCGGCTGCGGCCGGGCCCGCGCGGTGCCCGCCTCGATCGCGTCGAGTACGGCGACGAGGAGCGCCGCGCCCGCCGTTGCCAGCCGGTTCAGCAGGTCCCCCGACGTGTCGGTGGGCCGGATTTCCTCGGTCACCGTGCCGAACACCGGGCCGGTATCCAGCCCCTGCTCCAGTTGGAACACGCTGGCGCCGGTGATCTCATCACCGTTCAATACGGCGTGCTGCACCGGCGCGGCGCCCCGCCAGGCGGGCAACAGCGAGAAATGCAGATTGATCCAACCGTGCCGGGGAATCTCGAGGGCGGGGGGTGGCACAAGGGCGCCGTAGGCCACGACCGGCATGCAGTCCGGCGCGAGTTCCCGGAGCCGTTCGAGGAAGTCCGGATCGCGGGGACGGGCCGGCGTCAGCACCTCGATGCCGCGTTCGTCGGCCCACCGGCCCACGGGCGAGCGGGCCAGCCCGCGACCGCGCCCGGCCGGCGCGTCCGGCCGGGTGACGGCGGCGAGCAACTCGTGGTGGCTGGCGGCTATCGCCTCCAGCGAGGGCACCGCCACGGCCGGGGTGCCGGCGAAGATCAGCCGCACGACCACATCACCGGCCCAGACCGAACGGGCTGGCGTGCGGGCTGATCTTGACCGCGGGCGGTGCGGCCGGGTCGTACCAGTCGGCCTCGCGGATCGCCCGCATCGCCTCCTTGCGGCTGGCGGCGTCGAGCCGGTCGATAAAGAGCACCCCGTCGAGATGGTCGGTCTCGTGCTGGACGCACCGGGCCATGAGGCCGGTGCCGACCAGCTGCACCGGGTCGCCGTGCTGGTTGAAGCCCCTGGCCACGACGTTCATCCGGCGCTTGGTGTCGACGTACACGCCCGGGATCGACAGGCACCCTTCGGGACCGTCCTGCTCCTCCTCGTCCGGGAACTCGAGGACGGGGTTGACCAGATGACCCACCACGTCGTCGACGTCGAACGCGAAGACCCGCAAACCGACGCCGAGTTGCGGCGCGGCGAGCCCGGCGCCGTTCTGTTCCCCCATCGTCTCGGTCAGGTCGGCCACGAGGCGGCGCAGCTCGGCGTCGAAGTCGACGACCGGGTCGGCCGGGGTTCGCAGCACCGGGTCCCCGAAGAGGCGGATGGGTTGAACGGTCACGCTGGATGGCTCCTCTGGTGATTCTCGCTGCCCGGGCGCGGGGCGGTTCCAGTCTACGGAGTTCCGATCACGGCTTTGATCCGCTGCCGCCCTACCCGTGGCGACTGTCGGCAAACGGCTGCAGCGGACCGGTGAGCTAGAAGAGATCCAACGGGTCGACCTGGATCCGCACCGGATGGGCCGCCTTGCGCGCGGTCCGCACGCCGGCTGCGGCATGCAAGGCGGCCGCCAGTGCGCCCGCATTCGCGCGGGACACCCGTACGAGCAGCCGCTCCTGCCCCGCCGCGGCCGGCACCGGCCCCAGGACCTCGGCACCGTCGGGCAACTGCGCGACATCGAGCAGGTCGGCTACCGCGCCTGCCGGGCCGGTGAGGCTGGCCATCCGGACGGCCGGCGGAAACCGCAACGTACGGCGTTCGGCCAGCTCACGCTCGGCCCACCAGGCGGGATCCCAGCGCAGAAGCGCCTGGACCGGGGCCAGCCCGCCGTCCGCCACGATGACCACCCGTCCACCCGCCGACCGGGGGCGGGCCAGCGCCGCGGCCGCAAACCACCGGCGCAGCGCCTCCTCACCGGCCCGTAGGTCGGCGCGGGTGAGCAGGGCCCAGCTGTCGAGCAGCAGCACGGCAGCGTAGCCCTTCTCCGCCACCGGTTCGGCGCCCGGCGTGGCGACGACCAGGGCGGCGGCGGCCGGCACCATGGCCAGGACCTCGTCCCGCCCCGACGTCCGCACCGGCACCCCCGGGAAGGCGCGGCCGAGTTCTTCGGCAGTCCGGCGGGCACCGGTGACCGCAGCCCGCAGCCGCCGCCCACCGCAGCGGGGGCAGGCGTACGACCCGGCGACCCGGCCACACCACCGGCAGGCCGGTACGGCGGATGCGGAGTGCAGGGCCAGCGGACCGGCGCACTGGGCGCAACGGGCCGGCGCACGGCAGGTCGCACACGACACCGCGGGCAGGTAGCCGCGCCGGGGCACCTGGATCAGCACCGGCGCGTCGTCCCGCAGCGCCGTCCGGGCAGCCTCCCACGCGTCGCTCGGCAGGCGTGCGGTCGCCGCCGCCGCGTCCCGCGCCAGCTGCGGGTCGTCACCGGTCGGCGTCACCTGCGGACTGCGGGCCCGGACGGTCTCCCGCGTCGGCGCAATCTCCTTCGCCCACCCGGTCTCCACCAGCAGTTGTGCCTCGCCGGTGCGGGCATACCCGCCGACGAGCGCGGCGGCGCCGGCCATCTGGGCACGCAGCAGCAGGACCTCGCGGGCGTGCGGGTACGGCGCACGCGGCTCGGCATGCAGGTCGTCGCCGTCGTCCCAGATCGC
>DASVMV010000405.1:0-2520 GCA_036384155.1 Micromonosporaceae bacterium | reverse complement strand
ATCCGCAAGGTCACCGCCGCCGGGGTCGTGACCACCCTGGCCGGCACCGCGGGCACGGCCGGCAGCGCAGACGGCACGGGCGCCGCCGCGCGCTTCACCTCCCTCGAAGGCGTGGCGGTCGACAGCGCCGGCAACGTCTACGTCGCCGACACGAACAGCTACACCATCCGCAAGGTCACGGCCGCCGGGGTCGTGACCACCCTGATCGGCACCACGGGCACGGGCGGCAGCGCGGACGGCACAGGCGCCGCCGCGCTCTTCTTCGGTCCCTTCGGCGTGGCGGTCGACAGCGCCGGCAACCTCTACGTCACCGACACGAGCAACCACACCCTCCGCAAGGCCACGCCCGCCGGGGTCGTGACCACGGTGGCCGGTACCGCGATCATTGTCGGCAGCGCGGACGGCACGGGCGCCGCCGCGGGCTTCGACTTCCCCGACGGCGTGGCGGTCGACAGCGCCGGCAACGTCTACATCGCCGACGGGGGCAACGCCACCATCCGCAAGGTCACGCTCGCCGGAGTCGTGACCACCCTGGCCGGCACCGCGGGCATGACGGGCAGCACAGACGGCACAGGCGCCGCTGCGCGCTTCAGCTTCCCCGAAGGCGTGGCGCTCGACAGCGCCGGCAACGTCTACGTCGCTGACACAGGCAGCCACACGATCCGCAAGATCACACCCGCTGGCGTCGTGACCACCCTGGCCGGCACTGCGTTCATGCACGGCAGCGCGGACGGAACCGGGGCCGCCGCGCGCTTCAACTCCCCGACCAGCGTGGAGGTCGACAGCGCCGGTAACGTCTACGTCGCCGATAGCAACAACGACACCATCCGCAAGGTCACCCCCGCCGGGGCTGTGACGACCCTGGCCGGCACGGCGGGCATGGCAGGAAGCGCGGACGGAGCCGGCGCCGCTGCGCGCTTCAACTTCCCCGACGGCGTGGCGGTCGACAGCGCCGGCAACGTCTACGTCGCCGACAGCCAAAACGACACCATCCGCAAGGTCACCGCCGCCGGGGTCGTGACCACCCTGGCCGGCACTGCGAACATGCGCGGCAGCGCGGACGGAACCGGGGCCGCCGCGCGCTTCAACTCCCCGACCGGGGTGGCAGTCGATAGCGCCGGCAACGTCTACGTCGCCGACACGCTCAACCACACCCTCCGCAAGGTCACTCCTATCGGGACGACAACCACCGTCGCCGGGACGGCCGGCCTGGCCGGAATTCTCCTCGGGGCGACACCTGGATTTGTGTTCCCAATCGATCTGGCGATCGTCGGTGACTCCATCGTCGTCTCCGACACCAACGCCATCCTCCTGCTTCGCCACGGCGCCCCGTAGCAGCGATCCTGGTCATGCCGGGCTCGCGCCGGCGTCCCGGATCAGCTCGAACAGCTGCGTGAGGCCGCCCGCCAGTGCGGCCGGCACCGCGCGTCGCAGCTCGAACGCCGGCATGACGTTGTTGGCGGTGCCGCACAGGAATAGCTCGGTGGCGCGGCCGAGCTCGGCGAGCGACACGGCCTCTTCGCGGACGGGGAGGCCGAGCTCGGCGATCAGCGACATGACGACCTTGCGGGTGACGCTGGGCAGGACGCGATGGCCGAGCGGGTGCGTGCGCAGCACGCCGTCGACGACGGCGAAGATCGTGGACGAGGAGCCGAGCTCGGCGTCGCGTGGGCCGTGTTCGTCCGGGGGGAGCTCGATATCCGCCGCCCGTGGCCGCCGTTCGCCGACCGGGTCGCCGCGAGCGAAGTGGCCGGATTTGGCGCCGAGCCACCGCGCCCTCGGACCGCGATGCCGGCGGCGCGCAGGTACTCGCTGGTCGTCTCGCGACGCACGCCGGTCTCGCGCTGGATGCGCCGCAGCGCCCAGCCAAGCCGGCCCAGCGCTTCTACTTGCTGTCGTTTCTCGTCGCTCAAGACGTTGGCCATCCCGGCTGCCGAACCACATGGGTCCGACAGCCTCGGCAACGTCCCCGCGAGCAGCCCTCAGTGGCCGCTTGTCAGGTGATCATGACTGGCCGGTTTTGGGTGATCACCGAGGCCGACGCTGAGCTGGCCAGCATCGACGAGCTGCTGTGCGACCGTGTGGTCATGCGTCAGCTGCGCGAGCTCGCCGGCTCGAAACAGGTAGGCCCTGCTGTCGCCAACGTGGGCCACAACGACGCGCATCGGGTCCACGACCAAGCAGGCAACGACCGTCGTCCGCATCCCTCGGCATTGCTCCTTCGTCTCGCCGGCGATAATCATGTCGGTCGATGCATCAGCGGCTAGGACATACAAGCGGGGTTTGCGGGCGCTCCCCCGGGGTGCCCGGAGGTGGCATCCGCGAGCCGGCGGTCGCCACCGGATGCCGGCCGTGTAAGCGGGCATACGCTGGGCCGACGTCGGCGCAAACCCGTCCCTGCCGAGCGCGTCGGCAGTCGTGCGGGCTACGGAGCGTCGTCGAACCAGAGATCGGCCTGCGGCGGGTCCCGTGCAGGCGCGAAGGTCGCCGGGGTGCAGGGGAGCCCGAGCGCCGCGAGCA
>DASVMV010000404.1:0-2106 GCA_036384155.1 Micromonosporaceae bacterium | reverse complement strand
GTGAGCGCCGTCGGCACGACCGGCCGTACGGCGAACGCCGCCAGCACGACCGGCCCTACGGCGACCGCCGCTTCGGCCCGCGCCGCCCCAGCCGAGCCAGCTGATCGGCGGGCGGCGGGACATCACCCCGCCGCACCGCCGCAAGTAGCACCGCGGCACGCAGCACCGCCGCCCGTGCCCCGCCCCGAAGCGGCGGATCCGATGCGGTCACCCGCCGGTCCCGGTAGCGTCCGCCCCATGCCGACCTTGCCGAAGTCACTGCTGTGGGTCCGCACGGACACCGCTGGCACCGACCACGCGCTCTACGACGACCGGCGCGGGCTCGCCGCCCGCGGCGTCATGCAGGCGGTCGACCCGCTGCCGTACACCTGCCAGTACGACCTCACGAGCGACGAACGGTGGGCGGCGCTGCGGCTGGAGGTGAGCGTCGAGGGCGCCGGCTGGCTGCGTACGCTCCGACTGGAACGGGCCAGTGGTCGCTGGCGGGCGACCACCGGCGAGGTGGGCGACCTCGACGCGGCGCTGGCCGCGGTGGGGCAACCCGCGGCGGGACTGCCGGGCACCGAGGAGCCCGACCGGCTCGATGACGTGCTCGACGTCGACCTCAGCGGGTCCTGCCTCTTCAACACGCTGCCCGCGCGCCGGCTCGGCATGCAGGACGCGACTCCCGGCACCACCCACCGCCTGATGGTCGCCTGGGTGCTGGTGCCCGGGCTGTTGGTCGTGCCGACCGAGCAGGTCTACACCGTGCTCGAAGGCGGCAACGTCCGCTTCGACTCGGAAGGCTTCATCGCCGACCTCCAGCTCGACTCCGACGGTTTTGTCGTGCGCTATCCGGGGCTGGCCGAGCGGGCCGGCGCGCGGCGCTAGTCCTGCGTGGATCCCGCCGGCCACTCCCCGGTGGCGAGGAACCGCTCGACGGTGGCCAGGTGCGGTGCGAGATCCAGAGCCTGGGCCCGCACCCACTCGTCGGAGTAGTACGTGTCGGCGTAGCGCTCGCCCCCATCGCACAGCAAGGTGACGACCGACCCGGTCGTGCCGGCGGCCCGCATCTCGGCGATCAGCGCGAACGCACCCCATAGATTTGTGCCTGTCGATCCACCTACCCGCCGGCCGAGCACCGCCGATGCGGCGCGCATCGCTGCGAGCGACGCGGCGTCCGGCACTCGGCACATCCGGTCGACCACGGCCGGCTGGAAGGACGCCTCGACTGTCGGCCGGCCGATCCCCTCGATCCGGGAGCCGCGCCCGGTCGCCACCGACCAGTCCGCCGACCGCCACGCCGGGTAGAACGCCGAGTTCTCCGGGTCGACGACGCAAACCTTGGTGGCGAAGCGTCGGTAGCGGGCGTACCGACCGATGGTGGCGCTCGTTCCGCCGGTTCCGGCGCCCACCACGATCCAGGCGGGTACCGGGTGCCGCTCCAGCGACATCTGGCTGTAGATCGACTCGGCGATGTTGTTGTTGCCCCGCCAGTCGGTCGCCCGTTCGGCGTACGTGAACTGGTCCATGAAGTGGCCGCCCAGATCCTCGGCCAGCCACCGCGCCTCGATGCACACCTTCGCCGGATCGTCGACCAGGTGGCACCGGCCGCCCTGAAACTCGATCAGCGCGATCTTCTCGGGCGATGTCGCGGCCGGCATCACCGCGATGAACGGCAGCCCGAGCATCTGGGCGAAGTACGCCTCGGACACGGCCGTCGAGCCGGACGACGCCTCGACGACGGTCGTCTGCGGCCCGATCCAGCCGTTGCACAAGCCGTACAGGAAGAGCGAGCGGGCCAGGCGGTGCTTGAGCGAGCCGGTGGGATGCACCGACTCGTCCTTGAGGTACAGGTCGATGCCCCATTCGCGGGGCAGCGGGAACGGCAGCAGATGCGTGTCGGCCGACCGGTTCGCGTCGGCCTCCACCGTTGCGATGGCCTCGGTCACCCAGGCGCGCGCGGCGGTGTCACACCGGTCGAACTGGTCCACGGGCAGACCGTAACAGGGGCAGCCATGGCCGCCGTCACGGCGGGCGGCCGGTCGTCAGGGCCAGCGGCCGCCCGCAACGTGGCGCCGTTGCCGGCGCTGACCGGCGCGGCCGACCGCCAGCGCGACCGGGGTG
>DASVMV010000403.1:0-4053 GCA_036384155.1 Micromonosporaceae bacterium | reverse complement strand
GGCCCAGCTCGTCGGCCAGGTGCCGCACCGGGGGCAGCCGGGTGCCGGCGGGAAGCTCGCCGCTGCGCGCCGACGCCGCGATCGCCGACCGGACCTGCTCGTACGGCGGCACGACGCCCTGCGGATCGATCTGGATGATCATTACGAGATGCAATCTAGCAATGCCACTTTCCTGCGGCAATCGTCGGGTGTGCCTACCGTTCAGGCATGGCCTACCGTCCCCCGCTGCGGCACTCGGCCCGCCGGCACCAGCCGTTGCGGCTGACCGGCCTGGTCGCCGGCATCGCCCTGCTGTTCTGCGTCGTCGGCGCGGCCGGCCTCGGGGCGTGGAACCTGCAGTCGGTGCACCGGGCCTCCGGGCCGGCCCGGGACGCCGCCGAGGCGTTCCTGCGCGCCGTCGCCGCCGGCGACACGACGGGCGCGTACAACCAGCTGTGCCCGGACACCCGGGGCCGGATCGACCGGGACGGCTTCGCCCGCAAGATCCGCGCCCTGCCGGCCATCCGCCGCTACCAGATCCAGGGCGTGTCGGTGGCCACCAACCGACGCGAGATGAAGGGCACGGTGACCGCCGAGGTGACCTGGGCGACCGGGGTCCTGGAAAACCGGAAGCTGACCATGGTCACCATCGACGGCAAATGGCGGGTATGCGGCGACCCGGTATGAGTGGCGGGCGGCCCGGTCAGGCCCGCGGGCCCAGGTCACCGGTGCCGTGGTGCCGGCGGCACAGCACCTGGTAGCGGACCCGGGCGTGATCGACCGTGTCGCCGATGACGACCTGCGCACCCTGCCGGACAACGTGGCCGTCGACCACCCGCGCGTTGAGCTGTCCCTGCCGTCCACACCAGCACAGCACCTCGACGGGAATCCGGGTCACCTCGTCGGCCAGTTCGAACAACCGCTGCGCGGCCGGGAACAGGCGCGAGCGGAAGTCGGTCGCCAAGCCGAAGGCGAACACGTCGACGTCGTAGCAGTCGACCAGTTCGGCCATCTGCTCGACGTGCTCCACCGTGTAGAAGCTGGCCTCGTCGCAGATCAGATAGTCCACGCCGACGCCGTCGGACCACCGGCCGCGCACCAGTGCCCGCAGGTCCAGGTCGTCGGTGACCTCGACGGCCGGGTGCGCCAGTCCGATCCGGGTGCTGACCTGCGGACCGAGCGACCGGTCGATACGGGTGAGGACGAGTCCGCGCCGGCCCTGCCGGGCGTGGTTGTAGTTCATCTGCAGCGCCATCGTCGACTTGCCGCAGTCCATCGGCCCCCAGAAGAACTTGAGGGCCGCGCCGTGGCGCAATCGGCCGTCACCCGCGGCCAGGCAGGCGGGCGACAGGGCGGAGTCGTCGGTCACGGTGGCGCAGCCTACTGCAGGACGCGACGGCCTCTGCGTCGGTCACAGGACATGTGGTGGGACATTGCCGGCCGCGAGGATGGCCCGGCGAATCGGGACCGCCAGCAGTGCCACGAACCCGATCACGAAGAACGCCAGCAACGAGATGATCGCAACCCGGTAGCTGTCCGTCGCGTCGTAGGCCAACCCGAACAGCAGCGGCCCCAGCCAGCTCGTGCCCTTGTCCGAGATCTCGTAGAGGCCGAAGTATTCGCCCTCCTTGCCGCTGGGAATCAGCTGGCTGAACAGCGAGCGGCTCAGTGCCTGGCTGCCGCCCAGCACGATGCCGATCCCACCGCCGAGCAGGATGAACGGCACCGCCTCACCGGCCGGCAACAGGTACGCGACGCCGAGCACCACGGTCCACAGCACCAGGCTCAAAAGGATGGTTTTCCAGGCGCCGATCCGTCGGGCCAGGGCGCCGAGCCCCATCGCACCGAAGAACGCCAGGAACTGCACCATCAGGATGGTCGGCACCAGCACGTCGTCGGGAAGCTTGAGCTCCTCGGTGCCGTAGACGCTGGCCAGCGCGATGACCGTCTGGATGCCGTCGTTGTAGACCAGGTAGGCCGCCAGGAAGAACAACGTCAACGGGTACGCCTTGAGGCTTCGCAGCGTGTGCCACAGCTGCCGGAACCCGTCGGTGAGCACGGAGCCTCGGGCGGTGCCGGCCACCGGCGGGCGGTTGCGCAGCCGCCGCAGCGGCAGCGTGGTGAACAGCGCCCACCACACACCCGCCGACACCAGGCTGTAGCGGGCGACGTCGCCGGTGCTCGCGCCCAGCGCGTCCTTGAACAGCACCGCGACCACGTTGATGGCCAGCAGGGTGCCCCCGCCCAGATAGCCGATCGCCCATCCGATGCTCGACACCGCATCGCGCTCGTCCGGCCCGGCGAGCTGTGGCAGGAACGAGTAATAGACCACGACGCTGGCGCCGAAGGCGATGTTGGCCAGCAGGAACAGGCCCGCGCCGAGCAGGTACCGGTCGCCGGTCAGGAACAGCATTCCCGTCGTCGCGCCCGCGCCGATGTAGGCGAACAGGGCCATCAGCTGCTTCTTGCGCGGAGACCGGTCGGCGATGGCGCCGACGATCGGGAGCACGAACACCGTCAGGAACACCGACAACGACACCGCGTACGGAAACAGTGAACCCGGGGAGATGGCCAGCCCGAGCACGTCGATGGCGCGTCCCTTGCACGGGTCACCCGAGGCGCATCCGGCCGCGGTCTTCGCGATCGACGTGAGGTAGGGGCCGAGGAAGACCGTGATGACCGTGGTGGAGAAGGCGGAGTTGGCCCAGTCGTAGAAATACCAGCCGACGCGCTCGCCGCGGGTGCTGGCGGGTTCGAGGGTGACAGTGGAGGCGGCGGTATCGACCATCGACGGTCCTTCGGGGTGTTCAGGCGGCCCAGTGGCCGCGGCCGCGGTAGACGTCGCGCAGCACGTCGACGTGATCGGTCATGATGCCATCCACCCCGAGGTCGAGTAACTCGTGCATCTCAGCTGGTTCGTCGACCGTCCAGACGTGCACCTGCAGCCCGAGCCGGTGGGCGTAGTCGACGAAACGCCGGTCGACCACCCGGATGCCGCTATGGCGGACCGGCACCTGCGCCGCGACGACGGTCGGCGGCAGGTCGATCCGGCGGCCGGTCCGCGAGGCCAACCACACCCGGGCCACCCCGCGCATCCCCAGTGACGTGGCCACCTTCGGGCCGGCCAGGGCGCGCAACCGCCGCAGCCGGGCGTCGCTGAACGAGGCGAGCAGGACCCGGTCGGCGGCACCGGCCCGCTGAACCGTGCCGACCGTGGGCTCGATGCCGCCCGCCGCCTTGACGTCGATGTTGAACCGCACCTGCGGCCAGCCGCCGAGCACGTCGTCCAGGCGCGGTACGGCCGCCGCCCCGCCGACGCGCACCGTGGCCAGGTCCGCCCACCGGAGGCTGTCGATGCGCCCCTTCTCCCCGGTGATCCGATGCAGGGTCGGGTCGTGGAACACCACGGCCGCCCCGTCGCGGGTGGCGTGGACGTCGGTTTCCACGTACCGGTAGCCCAGAGCGATCGCCCGGGCGAACGCCTCAGCGGTGTTCTCGTCGCCGTGCGCGGCCCCACCCCGATGGGCGAACGCCAGCGGAGGCGGGTCGTCGAGGTAGGGATGAGGGTGCGCCACGGTGGGCAGTATGCCCGCCGGTGGTGATGCCGAGACGACCGGCGGTGCGCGCGCTGGCGCTGGCACTCCGGTTTCGGCCGAGCAGTGGGCTGCGTCCGGCCCGGCGACGCCGCACACTACCGGTATCCGCCCGCACCGCTTGCCGAACCGGGCAGCCCGGTGCCGCCCGTGCCGCAGACGGGAGGGGTGCATGACACACCCACCAGCCGGCGATGCCGCCGCAGCGCACACCGGCCCGGCGGTGTCGGGCAGTTCCGGCCCGGAGCGTCCGGCGGCGGCGCACCTGCTGCCGCAGCAGCGGGCCCTGCTGGACCGGCTGGCCAACGGGGAGACGATCGCCGCGGCCGCCGCGGCGGAGTTCCTGTCCCTGCGTACGGCGAACCGCCGCATCGCGCAGGCCCGGCAACTGCTCGGCGTGCGCACCACCCGGGAGGCCGTGCTCGCCTTCCTGCGCCAGCGCCGCCCGAGCTGACCGGCACCGGTCCGGGGCGCCGCTACC
>DASVMV010000402.1:0-3787 GCA_036384155.1 Micromonosporaceae bacterium | reverse complement strand
CCAGCCGGAGCAGCGGGAGGACGCCGTAGTCGTCGCTGTCGCGGGCGCCGCCGCGGTGCGCCCCGGCCTCCGTGCCCTGCACGACGACCGCGTCCACGCCGCGCCCGGCTGCGGCGGCCGCGCTGTCGGGGTGGTTGACCGTGGCCCACACCTCACTGCCGCGGGCTTGGAGCGTGGCGACGGTGTCGGCGTCCGGCAGGCCGAACACGAACGACACCACCGGCACCGGGTTTGCCAGCAGCCAGGCGATCTTCGCCGGGTACTGATCGTCGCCGCCGACGGGGTTGCCCAGGCGTACGTCCCACCGCCGGGCCTCCGGTGCCAGGCGTTGCGCGTAACGCTCGATCGCGGCCGGGTCGACAGGTTCGTCGTCGGGCAGGAACAGGTTGACGCCGAAGTCCCGCCGGGTCAACTCGCGGACCTGGTGGACGTCGGCCGCCATCCGCTCGGGCGGCAGCATCCCGGCCGCGAGGAAGCCGAGGCCGCCCGCGTTCGAGACCGCGGCGGCGAGCCGGGGGGTGGAGGGCCCGCCGGCCATCGGCGCGGCGATCACCGGCCGGGTGAGACTGGACAGAACAGACATGTGGTCATCCTCCTCCACCGCGGGTCCGGCCGTGGTTTGCGGATCGGCGCCACTCGGGTACGTACCGGGTCGTCCGTCTTCCCGGAGGAGGTTAATCGTGGGTATTGGAGCCAGCATTTTTCTGATCGCGGTCGGGGCGATCCTCACCTTCGCGCTCGATTTGCGGGTGAGCGGAATCGATCTCGACGTGGTCGGGTGGATCCTCATGGCGGTCGGCCTCCTCGGCCTGATCACCACCACCTGGATCTGGGGTAGCCGCCGCCGCACCGTCGTCACCCGGGAGCCCGCCGGCTACCGGCGCGTCGAGGAGCGGTCCGACTACGTCGATCCGCTCTGAGGTAAAACAGCCCCGGCCGTTGGGCGGAACCAACTCGCCAGGTATCCGGTGAGGCCGCTCAGGTCGGTGCCGGGTGCGCGGTAGGCGATGTGCCCGTCGGGTCGCACCAGGTAGTGCACCGGTCCCGCGGTACGCGGGCCGGTGAGCGCATCGGCGTCGGCCCGGTGGGCGGTCAGCAGGCCGCGGTACGCCTTGAGCAGGTTCCCTAGGGCGGCCGCGTCCCAGTCCGCCCGGCCGGGGCAGAGGAGCAGGTGCAGGCCCGGTGTCCGGAGCACCTCGTGCAGCCGGACCTGATGCCCGTCTATCCCGGCGACCCCGTCCGGGAGCCGGTCGCCGGCCCGAAGCGTTCCCCTTTTGCGGGATCCGGCGTCGGCGACGGCGGGACTCTTGCGGTAGGAGATGGTCAGTTCGCCGACCGTCCGGAAGCCCAAGCCCCGGGGTCGGCGCAGGCGCAGCAGCAGCGGCGCGAGGCGCGGCACCACGCTGCGCCGGATCAGCCGGGTCACGGGCGCGTCGCTCGTGACGGCCGCGAAGCCGCGGTCGGTGAGCCAGACCACCGCCCGCCCTACCGGCCGGCGCTCGGCGTCGTAACTGTCCAGCAGCGTCGGAGCGGCGACGCCGCGCACGACATACGCGAGTTTCCAGCCCAGGTTGGTCGCGTCCTGGATGCCGGTGTTCATTCCCTGCGCGCCGACCGGGCTGTGCACGTGAGCGGCGTCGCCGGCCAGAAACAGGCGCCCGGACCGGTAGCGCAGCGCGTGCCGGTGCCGGAGCCGGAAGTCGCTGATCCAGACGGGATCGCGCAGGCGCAGCCCGTCGCCGGCCCGCCGATCGGCGGCGGCCTGCAGATCGGCGAGCCTGGTGTGGTCGTCCGGCCGGGTGCCGGGCCAGCCGCCCGGCGGACGCATGGTGATGAGCCGCCAGGGAGCGGGATCACCGAGCGGAAAGAAGAGCAGGATCCCGTCGTCACCGACGTACCCGTGCACCGAGTCGGACGCGAGCCCGTCGACGGTGAGATCGGCCAGCGCGAAGGACTGTGGATAGTCACCACCAGTGAAGGGGATGCCCGCCTTCGCGCGTACCGTGCTGTTCGCCCCGTCACAGCCCACGACGTACCGGGCGGTCAGCCGCTCCAGGCTGCCGCCGGGCAGGCGGAGCGTGCACTCGACGTACTCCGGCTGCTCGACGAGATCGACGAGTTCGACCCGGCGGTGTACCTCGACCCCGTGCTCGGACAGCTGCTCGATCAGCACCTGCTCCGTCACCGCCTGGGACACGAAGAGCAGATAGGGATGTGCCGTGTCGTCCATCCCCAGGTTGAACAGCGGCAGCGACGCCACCTCCCGGTGGAAGGCGTGCAGGGTCAACCGCAGCCCTCGATTACCCCGCGCGACCAGCGGGTCGGCGAGGGCGAAGGCGTCGAGCACCTCGAGGGTGCGGGGTTGGACGGCGAGTGCGCGGGATTCGTGCGCCCGGTCAGCGTTCGCGTCGATGATGCGCGGCCGGACGCCGTGCCGGCGCAAACTCGCGGCCAGGGCGAGGCCGGTGGGACCAGCGCCCACCACGAGAACATCGATGTCTGTCACGGCGCTATCCGAAAATAGTCGGGGGTGTCGCTTGTCGATGATCTTAGCCCTCTCGATACTACCGGGTGACTCGGTGGTAATCCGGCTGGTCCGGGCGGGCCCCCGCTCAGCTTCGGTAGCACCAGGCGGGCTGGCATCGCGTCGCCGCACCGTGCGCGCCCAGGTGGCGCCTGCCCGAACCCCCCGGAGGCCCCCATGCGACCCATCAGGTCACCGATCCGCCGTGCCGCGATCGCGCTCGCGCTCGCGGCAGGCTCCCTCGTCGCCGGCTCTCTGCTCGGCGCTCCGGCCGCCCAGGCGGCCCCGGCGGCCGCCTCGCCAGACACCGCCGCCGCGCTGGCCGAACGGCTGGGCGCCCGGACCGCCGGCACCTACCTGGACAGCTCCGGTGGCCGGATGGTGGTCACGGTCACTGACGAAGCAGCCGCGCGTCAGGTTAGCGCGGCCGGCGCCGTAGCCAAGGTGGTTTCCCGCAGCGGGGCCGAACTCGCCACGGTGACCGCCGCCCTCGACCATTCGGCCCGGGTCACCGGCACCGCCTGGTTCGTGGACCCGGTCGCCAACCAGGTGGTCATCTCGGTGGACAGCACGGTCACGGGGGCCAAGCTGGCGGCGGTCGAGCGGGTGACCCAGCGGTTCGGCGCAGCGGTGCGGGTCGAGCGCACGCCCGGCACGCTGAGCACCACGATCTCCGGCGGCAACGCGATCTACGGTGGCGGTTACCGCTGCTCGCTGGGCTTTAACGTGCGCAACAGCGCCGGCACGCAGTACTTCCTCACCGCGGGCCACTGCACCAACCTCTCCTCCAGCTGGTACGCCAATTCGAGCCAGACCACCTACCTCGGGCCGCGCGCGGGCACCAGCTTCCCCGGGAACGACTACGGCATCGTCCGCTACAACAGCACCGTCTCCCGACCGGGCAACGTGTACCTCTACAACGGCACCTACCGGGACATCACCGGCGCCGGGAACGCCTACGTCGGCCAGACCGTGTGGCGCAGCGGCAGCACCACCGGCCTGCGCAGCGGCAGCGTCACGGCGCTCAACGCCACCGTCAACTACGCCCAGGGCACCGTGTACGGCCTGATCCGGACCACGGTCTGCGCCGAAGGCGGCGACAGTGGCGGTTCGCTCTTCGCCGGTAACACCGCGCTCGGCCTCACCTCGGGCGGCAGCGGCAACTGCTCCTCCGGCGGCACTACCTACTTCCAGCCGGTTACCGAGGCGCTCAGCGTCTACGGCGTCGCGGTCTACTGAAGCTCAACACCCGGGTCGGGGGCC
>DASVMV010000401.1:0-7991 GCA_036384155.1 Micromonosporaceae bacterium | reverse complement strand
GCGGCGGCGGTGATCCCCGGCCCGCTGCACGGCAGCGACCGCCCGGACCAGGCGGCTCCGGTATCACCGGGCATCGCCGGAGCGATGCCCGGTTGGCGAGGAGGCCCACCGGCCAGTGCGGGCGAAGGGCCGAACGGGTTGCCCAGGCGCCTGGCTCCGCCCAGGGCTGCGCCGGACGCCCAAGCGGACGCGTCGGTGGGGACGGGCCTACGCCCACCTGCGCCCGTGCAGAGCCGGGACGATCTCGCCGCCCGCTCGCCGGCGCCGGCCGCGCCGGACGGCGAACGCGGCGACGCGATGACATTGGCGCAGCCCCGCGCCCATGCCGACGCCACCGTCCGCGTCGATCCCGCACGGATGGACCAGACCGTCCGCGTCGATCCCGCGCGGATGGACCCGGCAGTTCGCGTCGATACCGCGGGGGCCGGTGCCACCACCCGGATCGATCCCAGCCGGGCCGACGTCACCGGTCGGATCAGGCTGCCGTGGGACGCCACGGCCCGCGTCGATCCCGCGCGGGTGGACGCCACAGCCCGCGTCGATCCCGCACGAGTGGACGCCGCCGGCCGGATCGCATCCCCAACGCCGGCGGAACCGGCGAGCCCGCAGTTCACGCCAGCCAACGACACCGAGTCGGGTCTGTTGGCGGCCGCCGGCACGGGCAGCACCGACTCGTTCCTGTCCACCCTCCTGCTAGCTACCGTGGCGCTACCGGTCGCGCCCCAGTCGGCGCCTGGCGCTCGGCCAGGCGACCCGGGGTTCGTCTGGCGCACCGAGTTGCTGGATGGCGAACCGTACGTCATCGTATTCACCTCGACCGACCGGCTCATTGAGCATCTCGGGTCGCCGACTGACACGATCTCGGTGCGTTTCGTGCAGCTGATCCGTCGCTGGCCCGACCGCGACTGGTCGTTCGCCGTCAATCCCGGTACCCCCGTCGGGGCGAAACTGCCCGGACCGGAGATCGTGGCCCTGGCGAACTGGGCGGCTGAGGTCGGCCTCGGCGACGACGAAGCCGACCTGCCGGCCGGCGGGAAGGAACCGGCGCCGCAGGTGTCGGAGGCAGCGGCGCGGCCGCAACCGGCGCGACCCACGATGATGCAGAAGGTGATCCCGCCCGGGCAGGTCGGTTACTACCTCGAGCGGGGATACGACCGGGTCTCGGGGTTCGTGCACCGGGCGACCGAGGTGGCCCATCTGACCGCACCCGCGGCACTCTTCGCGGCGTTGGGCCTGGCCCACTCCAACTCGCCGTTTTCTCCCCACGCGACCGAGGCGTACGTGCTGCGCTGGCCGGTTCACCGGCCGGGCCTGTATCGCATCCCGTACGGGGGTCAGAACGAGTCGGCGATGCGTGCGATGGAGGGCTGGGTCATCGAGCGGGCGCCCTTCCGGGGCAACGGCTTCGCGCCTGGCGACAGCGCCGACGTGATCGCTGAGTTCAAGGTGGACAGTGTGCGGCTGCCGCACGGGGCGCAACTCTGGCGGCTCGGCGCCGACGGCACGGAGACGCTGGTCGCCACGCTGGACAGCGACATGCCGCAGTGGCGGCGGGTCGAGGAGGCGTGATGCGGGACGGCTACGTGGCTCATTGGCGGGGCCGGGAGTACGACGCGAGCCCGGACGGCGACCAGGTCCGGCTCTACCAGATGGAACCGGGCGACGGGTGGACCCCGGTCGCCCCGCGACGGTACATGCGCGTCGTTCCGGCTGACGAGGTGTCGGACCTGTTCTATGTGCGCACGACGTGCACCTGGCGCGGCCAGCCGTTCATAGTGCTGACCGAGCAGGACGGCTGGCTCCGGTTGGAGTACACCGGCGGGCGGGCCCCGGTCGCGGAGTCGCTGGGGCTGGAATTCTTCGACCTCGGCGTCTACCAGGGGTGGGCGCAGGCGACGGAGGTCAGCGACCTGCGCGAGCAGCGGGTCTGAGTCAACCGGTGAGCGCGAGGAGCGAGCCGGGTTTGCGAGCCCCGCAGTCGCGAACGGAAGGCCGGCTCGGTGAGCGCGAGGAGCGAGCCGGGTTTGCGAGCCCCGCAGTCGCGAACGGAAGGGCGGGCAATCGCTCACGCCTTGGCCCACCGGAGGATCTCACCGAGCACCTGGTCGGGTGCCTCCAGATGGAGAAAGTGACCCACGCCGGGCAGCAGGCGCCATTCGTACGGGGCGAGGACGTAGCGCCCGGAACCTTGCGCGGTTCGCGGTAGTACCGCCCGGTCGAGCGCACCGTGCAGTTGGAGCGTCGGCGTGACCAGCGGTTCCTGCATCTGCCGGACGAATCGGTATCCCTGCAGCCGCAGCACCGACCGGAACGCCCACCGGTAGCCCTCGAGCGCGCAGAACGAGACCTGTGGGATGCCCATCGCCTCGCGATACCGTGCGGCGTGCTCGTCGAACGATCGGCTGCCGACCCAGTCGGGACCGCCCCAACGGCGCAGGAAGTCCTCGACAAGCGCTGCGCCGTCCCGGGTGAGCCGGTGCTCGTACCGGGGTAGCTGAAACCGGAGGGTGGGGGTCGAGGCGGCGAACTGGCCGCGGGGGTCGGCGAAGACCGCCGCTCGCAGCCGGAGCGGGTGTGCCGCGCCCAGGACGACCAGCCGCCGCACCAGGTTCGGGTGGAACGACGCGGCCGTCCATCCGACGATGCCGCCGAAGCCGGCACCGACCAGCATGGCCGAGCGCTCGCCGAGGGCACGGATGAGGCCGGCGACATCGGCGGCGAGCGTGTACCCGTCGTACCCGCGCGGGGGCTTGTCCGTGGCGCCGTAACCGCGCTGGTCGACCGCGACCGCCCGGAATCCCGCGCCGGCCACCGCGGGCAGCAGGTCGTGCCAGGCCCACCAGAACTCCGGGAACCCGTGCAGGAAAAGGACCAGCGGCCCGCTGCCGGCCTCGACGACGTGGAAGCGGCTGCCGTTCGCGCCGACGAAGCGGTGCGTCCACGGCCCGTCCACCAGCACGCGCGATTCGTCGACGCCCCGGCTCTTCTCGCCCATGGCGCCCAGCCTAGGCGTACCGTCCGGACTTCCTGGTCGGCCGGGCGGGTACCGCGTTGGTCTCTTGGTTCGTTGCCTCGTAACGGCGGGACCGGAGCCGCAGCAGGAGCGCGGCGACCAGCGAGGCCAGCAGCGAGCCGAGCAGTACCGCCCCCTTGATCCGGTCCTGTTCGTCGGCGGTGAAAGCCAGTTCGGTGATGAGCAGGCTGACGGTGAAGCCGCAGCCGGTGAGCACGCTGACCGCGAGGATGTCGGGCCATCCGGCGCCGGCGGGAAGCCGGGCCAGCCGGAGGCGCACCGCTGCGACCGCCGCGCCGGACACGCCTACCGTCTTGCCGACGACCAGACCTGCCACCACCCCCCACGCCACCGGGTCGAGGGCGAACTCGCGTAGTGCGTCGGAGGACAGCGTGACGCCGGCGGCGAAGAAGGCGAAGATCGGCACGCAGAAGCCGGCCGACAACGGCTGCAGGTGGTGTTCCAGCCGCTCGGCAGGCGAGGTCCGCTCGCCCCGGTCGCGCCGTACCCGGGTGGTCAGCCCGATCGCGACACCGGCCACGGTCGCGTGCACCCCCGACTCGTGGACCAGGATCCAGGTGGCCACGCCGAGCGCCGAGTACAGCCACCAGCCCTGGAAGCGCCGGCGCTGCAGTGCGGCGTACGCGGCGACGGCGCCCACCGCGCCCAGCAACGGCAGCGGTGCGATCGACCCGGTGAACAGCACCGCGATCAGCAGGATCGCGCCGAGGTCGTCGACGATGGCCAACGAGAGCAGGAAGATCCGTACGCTGGCCGGCAACGCGCCGGCGGTCACCGCAAGCACCGCGAGCGCGAAGGCAATGTCGGTCGCCACCGGCACCGCCCACCCCCGGGCGGCGCCGGGCTCGCCGACGGCGACCGCGAGAAACACCAGCGCCGGTACGGCCATCCCGCCGAGAGCGCACAGGATCGGGAGCAGGGCGCGGCGCGGTTCGCGCAGTTCGCCCACGACCAGCTCCCGCTTGAGCTCGAGGCCGGCAACCAGGAAGAAGAACGCGAGCAGACCGTCGGTTGCCCAGGCGGCGACGGTGAGGTCCAGGTGCAGGGCGGCCGGCCCGAGCGGGTGGTCCGCGAGCCGCCGATAGGCGCCGCCCAGGGGCGAGTTCGCCACGACCAGCGCAAGCGCAGTGGCGGCGAGCAGGATCAGGCCGCCGATCTGCTCGGTGCGCAGGAACCGCACTACCTCGATCGCGGCCGCCTGGGCGCGGCACTGCACCCGGCGCCGGGCGCGGCGGAGGAGTGGATGGGTGCGAAGGGGCGGCGGCACGGGTACTCCTGGGTCGGTCCCGCCATCCGATGCCGGGCACGTTGGTCCTGAACTGCCGACCAGACTTCCCGGCGCACCGCTGCTGAACCGATCCTAGCGGGCGCTCCGGCGCCGTCGATGGATACGGTGACCGGATGACATCTGCCTCCGCCACCCTGCCTGTACCCGCCGTCCGGGTCGAAGGCACCGCTGAGGAGTGCGGCGCCGGCTACGGCTCCGCCGCACGGGACCTCATCGCCGCCAACGTCGACCGCTATCTGCGCCGCTTCCGCGACCAGGCCGGTCTGGACGAGGCCGCCGTGCGGGAGGCCGGCGCCGGCTTTCGGCGGGCGACCGCGGCGCGTCATCCGCGCATCGCCGCCACACTGGACGGGCTGGCCGAGGGCGCGTCGGTCGGGGTGGACGAGATCTATGCGCTCAACGCCCGTACGGAGCTGCTGTACGGGTCCCCGCCGGACGCGGCCGCGGGTGGCTGCACGTCGCTGGGAGTGCTCGGCACCCACAGCGCGGGCGGAAATCTCCTGCTGGCACAGAACTGGGACTGGCATCCCGATCAGCGGGACACCATGCTGCTGCTGTCCACCCGTGACGAGCGCGGGCTGGAGGTGTTGGCATTGACCGAGGCGGGCATGCTCGCGAAGACCGGGCTCAACTCGGCCGGTCTCGGGGTGTGCGTCAACATGCTGGGCTGCGACCGGGACGGTATGGCGCGAAGCGGTGAGCCGGGTGTGCCGTACCACGTTCTGTTGCGTGCCGCGCTGGAAGCCGACAGCTTGACGTGGGCGCTGCGGGCGGTGTGCCGCAGCCCCCGCAACGCCTCGATCAACATGCTGCTCGGGCAGGCCGGTCCGGCGGGCGGCGAGCTGATCGACCTGGAAGTCGTGCCGGACGACGTGGGCTGGCTGCATCCGGTCGACGGGGTGCTCAGCCACGCGAACCACCTCGAGTCGGGGCTGCCGGTGCACGACACGGTCAAGGACCTGGGCGGGTCGTCGCCGTTCCGATCGGCGCGGGCGCGGCGGCTGCTCGGCGACGCCGCGGCGGCCCGGAAGGTCGATGAGGACGACATCATCGCGGTCTTGCGCGACCACCAGAGCGCACCGGGCGCGATCTGCCGGCACCTCGACGAGCGGGAGGAACCGCTGGATCGCGCGGAGACGGTCTACTCCGTGATCCTCGATCTCGATGCCCGGCGGTTCGGGCTGGCGGCGGGCCCGCCCTGTCAGCACGAGTACGCCTGGGCGGACCTGGCCGGCTGAAACGACAGCGGGGCCGAAGGCCGTCACAGACTGGCTTCGATGGATCCATTGGCCGTAACACACGAGGCCCTTCGGAGCTGCGCTCCGGAGGGCCTCGCCGTGTGTTGTTCGGGTCCGGTGGCCTCAGTCCTCGTCGGACTTGCCAGACTTCAACCCGGATGCGATGAGATCCATCACCGTGGAGTCCTGGAGGGTCGTCACGTCGCCCAGGGAACGGTTTTCCGCAACGTCGCGGAGGAGCCGCCGCATGATCTTGCCAGAGCGGGTCTTCGGAAGCTCCGGTACGAGCATGATCTGGCGGGGCTTGGCGATTGCCCCGAGCGTCTTCGCCACGTGGTCGCGCAGCTCCTTGATGAGCGCCTCGCCGGCTTCGCCCTCGCTGTCGATGCCGCCGCGCGGGATGGTGAACGCGACGATCGCCTGGCCGGTTGTCGGGTCGGTCGCGCCCACCACCGCCGCCTCGGCCACCGACGGGTGGCTGACCAAAGCCGACTCAACCTCGGTCGTGGAGATGTTGTGGCCCGACACGAGCATCACGTCGTCGACTCGGCCGAGCAGCCAGATGTGGCCGTCGTTGTCCTTCTTGGCGCCGTCGCCGGCGAAGTAGATCCACTCATCGCCGGCCCCGGCACCCGCGCCGAACCGCGACCAGTACGTCTCGATGAACCGGTTGTCGTCGCCCCAGATGGTGCGCAGCATCGAGGGCCACGGCTCCCGTAGGACCAGGTAACCGCCGCCGCCGTTGGGCACCGACGCGCCCTGGTCGTCGACCACGTCGGCGCTGATCCCGGGCAGCGGAGACATGGCGCTGCCCGGCTTGGTCTCGGTGACGCCGGGCAGTGGCGAGATCATGATCGCGCCGGTCTCGGTCTGCCACCAGGTGTCGACGATCGGGCAGCGGCCGCGCCCGACGTTCTCCCGGTACCACATCCACGCCTCGGGGTTGATCGGCTCGCCGACGCTGCCGATCAGCCGCAGCGACGACAGGTCGAACCCGGCGGGAATGTCGTCGCCCCACTTCATCATCGTGCGGATGAGCGTGGGAGCGGTATACATGATCGTCACGCCGTACTTGTCGACCAGCTCCCAGAACCGGCCCCGGTGCGGCGTGTCCGGCGTCCCTTCGTACATCAGCTGCGTGGCGCCGTTGGCCAGCGGCCCGTACACGATGTAGGAGTGGCCGGTCACCCAGCCGATGTCGGCGGTGCACCAGTAGACGTCGGTCTCCGGTTTGAGGTCGAACACCGCGTGATGGGTGTACGCCACCTGGGTCAGGTATCCGCCGGAGGTGTGCAGGATGCCCTTCGGCTTGGCGGTGGTGCCGCTGGTGTAGAGGATGAAGAGCGGTTGCTCGGCGTCGAAGGGCTGCGCCTCGTGGTCGTCGCTCGCCGTTTCCACCGTCTCGTGCCACCACAGGTCCTTGTCGCCCCAGGCGACATCCTGGCCGGTTCGCCGGACGACCAGCACGTGCTCGACCGTCGGGCACTTCGCGACCGCCTCATCCACCGTGGGCTTCAGGGCCGACGGCTTGCCCCGGCGGTATCCGCCGTCGGCCGTGATGACCACCGTGGCGCTGGCGTCCTGGATCCGGCCGGACAGGGCGTCGACGGAGAACCCGCCGAAGACGACGTTGTGGGTGGCGCCGATCCGGGCACAGGCGAGCATCGCCACCGCCGCCTCGGGGATCATCGGCAGGTAGATGGCGACCCGGTCGCCAGCGGTCACGCCGAGGTCGGTCAGCGCGTTGGCCGCCTGGCAGGTCATCCGGTGCAGGTCGGCGTAGGTGAGGGTGCGGGTGTCGCCCGGTTCGCCCTCCCAGTGGATCGCCACGCGGTCGCCCAGCCCTGCTGCCACATGCCGGTCGAGGCAGTTGGCGGCGACGTTGAGCTGGCCGCCGACGAACCACTTGGCGAATGGCGGCCTGGACCAGTCGAGCGCCTGCTCCCACTCCTTGACCCAGTCGAGCCGGCGGGCCTGCCGCTCCCAGAAGCCGAGGCGATCCGCGGCGGCTTCGTCGTACGCCTCCGCAGTGACGTTGGCGTTCGCGGCGAGGCCGGACGGGGGCGGAAACTGCCGCGTCTCCCGCAGCAAGTTCTCGAGGGTTTCGCTCATGGTCAGGCTCCTCGTCCGTGAGTTGCGTCTCGTTCGGAGGTTAGTAGCGCTCCCGCCACCGGGCGAGTGGGCGCCGGGCCGGTTCGGAAAGGAGGCGCCGAAAGGGTGGTCTGGAGCGCTGGCCGGCGCGCAGCCGGCGGGCGGATAGCGTGGTCATCGTGAAGACCGATCCGCTCGCTCCGCTGCTGCAGTTGGCCGACGTGCCGACCATGATCGCCACGGGGCGCGAGCGGGTCGACCAGGCGCTGCGCCACCGGGCCCTCCGGCGGCACGGGGGGCGGGTGGCGGCCGAGGCCGGCCTGCGGTCCGCCGTGGCCAG
>DASVMV010000400.1:0-3523 GCA_036384155.1 Micromonosporaceae bacterium | reverse complement strand
CATTGCGGGGGTTGCCCGCGCGTGCGGTGCGCCCGGTCGGCCCCGCCGGTGCGAGGCGCGGCAGGCGGCGGAGCGTAACCGGGTTCGAGGGCCGCGTACCGGGACTCGCCGTTCGGTGGATCCGCCGCAAAGCCGGGCTCGAGCATCGCGTCGCGCGACGGCGGCCGAACCCACGGCTCGGCGGTGGGCGGGGTGTCGACGGCCGGCTCGCCGTGCCCCATCCAGGGCTGGGGTTGCTGGTAGTCGGCGCCCGCGGGGGTGGAATCCGATGCGGGCTGGCCCCGATGCGGCGGCGGAGGTAGGTAGTCGGCCTCGGACGGCTGACCGACGCCCGATTGCGGCGAAATGCCGTTCGCCGGCGGCCCCGGTGGAAACTCCTCCGCACCTTCCCGCACGGACCGGATCGAGGCGATCCACTCGTCGACGACCTCGGGCTCCTCGGCCTGCCGTAGCCGGCCACGGCCGAAGAGCGACCGCCAGCGCGGCGCTGGTTCGGCGGGCCGGCTCCAGCCCCGCTCGGTGCCCTCCACGGTCGCCTCCCCGGCATCGGTACCGTCTGACAGGCTACGAACCAAACCCTATTCCGGCCAGATGACCTGCTCTACGGGGCCCCGGAAAGCACCCCGGGCCGGCGCGACCGATTCCGTGGGTGACGCCGTCGGGCCGGGAAATCGGTCGGGGCGGCCCAGTCGGCGCGGCCGCGAGCTACATGCAGCGGCGGTGGAGGAGGAGGAGGAGGAGGAGGCGCGCCAGGAAGCAGAGCGGGCGCAGTCGCTGTGGCGGGAGTCACTGTGGCCGCAGTCACTGTGGCCGGAGTTGGTGTGGCCGGAGTTGGTGTGGCCGGAGTCGGTGTGGCCGGAGTCGGTGTGGCCGGAATCGTTACTGCGCTGCGCGGCTCACCGAACCGCGGGGGGCGTCGCGCGGGACACCGTGGCGGACGATGTCCCGGCCACGGGCGCCGGCGGCGGCAGTGCCGGCTCCCTCGACCGCGGACTTGGCGACGGCCCCGCCCCCGTACCGGCCGACAGGCCGCGGTCGGCGGGCGGTCGCGCAACGTCGGCCTGCTCGGGCAACGGAGGGAGGAAGACCGTCCGGTCCAGCCGGTGCACCTCGGGCGCCGGGTCTACGGTCCGTACGCCGGACCGCGTCCGGACCTCGTCCAGCGCCCTAGGCGTACCCCGCACCACGGCGGCATACAGGCACGCGCACTGCGCCCGGAAGGCCCTGGCCTCGGCCTGTGCGACCTGGGCACCGGTGTCGTAGAACCGGCGCAACTCGTTCTCCTGCTCGCCCGCACCGGTGAGTCCCGCGCTGCGGAACCGGTAGTCACGAGCCTCCCGATCCTTGTCCGCGGCGACCTGCGCCATCCCGGCCACGGCGTCGGTCGGGAGGCGCAGCGCCGGAAGGCGGACGATCTCGGTCTGCGTGTCGGGCAACGGTACGCGGCCGAGAACCTCGGAAACCGCCACTCGCTGCAACATTGGCGCCAGTCGCGCCGGTGTCACGTACGCCGCGAGGGTGACCAGCGCGTACGTCTCGTTCTGCGCGCGCCCGGCCGACGCGTCCCGCATCAGGGAGGCGAGTTCCTCACGACTCGACCGCAGGTAATCCGGAATGGACCCGCCCTGGGCCACGCCGACCCGGACCACCTCGCCGACCGTACGGTCGCCGCCGCCGCCGGGTCCGTCACTCGCCCAGACGGCGGTGACCAGCACAGCGGCGATCGAGAGCAGAACCGATGCGGCAACGCGGCGATTCCGAACCGGGCGATTGCGGGGTGGGTGCCGGCTCAGCCGCGCGTCGCCACCGGCCAGCGGCAGATTGTCCAGCCGTCGCAGCAACTCGCCGGCACGCACGGGTGGAACGTCTCCTCGTCAGGCGTCGGGTGCTCGCTGAGCCGCTCAAGTCACGGACCGCTCAGTAATACACGGCTCAGTCGCGCAGGACGGCCAGCGCGTGCTCCAGGTCGTCAGGGTAGTCGCTGATAAAGCGGACCTCTTCGGCCGTACGCGGGTGCAGGAAAGCGAGCGCACGGGCATGCAGCCACTGCCGAGACAGCCCGAGCCGGGCGGCGAGCGTCGGATCCGCCCCGTACATCAGGTCGCCTACGCAGGGATGCCGCAGCGCCGACAGGTGCACCCGGATCTGGTGGGTACGGCCGGTCTCCAGCCGGATGTCGAGAAGGCTGGCTGCCGGGAACGCCTCGATCGTGGCGTAGTGCGTGACGCTCGGCTTACCGGACGACACCACGGCCCACTTGTAGTCGTGATGCGGGTGCCGGTCGATCGGGGCGTCGACCGTCCCCCGGAGCGGATCGAGGTGGCCCTGGACGACCGCGTGGTAGCGCTTGTCGACTTCGCGGGCCTTGAAGGCCCGCTTGAGGACGCTGTACGCCCCTTCGCTCTTGGCCACCACCATGAGGCCCGTCGTCCCCACGTCGAGCCGGTGCACGACGCCCTGCCGTTCGGCGGCACCGCTCGTGGCGATGGTGTGACCCATCGCGGCGAGACCGGCAATCACGGTCGGTCCGGTCCATCCCGGACTCGGATGCGCCGCGACACCGACCGGCTTGTCGACAACGACGATGTCGTCGTCGGCGTAGACCACCTTCAGGCCGGCCACCGGCATGGGAACCATGGTGGGGGCCGTGGCGGGCCGTGGCAGGGTCACCTCCAGCCAGGAACCGGCGGCCACCTTGTCAGACTTCGGTCGCGGAAGCCCGTCCACCAACGCGTCACCCGCCTCCACGATGGCGGCCGCGGCGGTGCGGGACAGTCCGAACAGACGGGAGACCGCCTGGTCCAGGCGCATGCCGTCGAGCCCGTCCGGCACGGGCAGAGACCGGTGGTCCGGAGCGGGAGCCGGGTCGGTCGGCGACCTCATCCGGTGCTCCCGGTGCTCCCGGTCCCGGTGCTCCCGGTGCTCCCCGCGCTTCCGGCGCCCGGCGCCGCCGGATCGCGGTGCTCCCGGCCGATCCGGCGGCCGTCGCGCTGACGACCGGTGAGCTCGAGTAGGACGGCCAGGGCCACCCCGCAGACGAGGGCGCTGTCGGCCAGGTTGAAGACGGGGAAGTACTGGCCATGCGGTCCGAAGACGCTCACCATGTCGATCACGTGACCGACAAACGTCCCGGGTGCCCGGAAGATGCGATCGGCGAGGTTGCCGAGCGCGCCGCCCAGGACCAGGCCGAGCGCGACGGCCCAGGGCAGCGACCGCAGGCGCAAGGCCATCCAGGCGATCCACCCGACCACCGCCAGGGTGATGATCGGAAAGACCCAGGTGTGGCCGGAGCCGAGGCTGAAGGCTGCGCCGCTGTTGCGGGTCAGCGACAGGTATACCGCGCCGCCGAGCAGGCGCACCGGCCCGCGGCCTTCGAGCGTCGTCAGCGCAAGGTGCTTGGTGCCGGCGTCGGCGAGCAACACCAGCATCGCCGTCGCTGCCAACAGCAGCACCGCGCGGCGCCGATCGCCGCCCGCGGTGGCTTGGAGGTCGGATCCGGCCGGCTCTGTCGTGGTCATCTGCT
>DASVMV010000399.1:0-2082 GCA_036384155.1 Micromonosporaceae bacterium | reverse complement strand
CGACCCGGTCGCCGCCGCCGCGACGGTCGGCCGCCCGGACTTCCGGGCCGCGGGTCGGGCCGCGCAGCGGGCCTCGGTCACGCTGCTCCGCAACGCCGAGCCGGGCAGCGGGGCGCGGTTGCCCCTGCGTCCCGGGCTCCGGCTGTACGTGCCCGGGCTCCCACCGGCCGCGATCCGACCGTACGCCGTGCCGGTCGACGAGCCGGGATCCGCCGATGCGGCGCTGCTGCGGCTCCGGGCGCCGCACGAGCGCCGGCCCGGCCCGTTCGAGTCCTTCTTCCGCGCCGGCTCGCTCGCGTTCGCGCCCGACGAGATCGCCGGCATCCGGGCGGTGGCCTGGACCGTGCCGACCGTGGTCGACGTCTACCTGGACCGTCCGGCGGTGCTGACCGAGGTCGACGCCGCAGCCCACGCTCTGGTCGTCACCTTTGGCGTCGACGACGACGCGCTCCTCGAGGTGCTCTTCGGCCTCGACCACCCCCGGGGACGCCTGCCCTTCGACCTGCCGCGGTCGATGGCGGCGGTCCAGGCCAGCCGGCCGGACGTTCCGTTCGACACACCCGACCCCGTTTACCGGTTCGGCCACGGGCTGAGTTACGGCGGGTAGCCCGCGTCGGTGCCGGACCGACCCGCGTTCCGCATCAGGACGGGCTTTTCGGGTATGGCCCTCCCCGGCGCCGCTTGTCCGCCACCGGAGGTTCGAATGTGAGATCCGTACGCCTGCCGCGCGACCGGCACCTCGACAGCACCCTCGCCTTCGTCCGCGAGGGGTACCGCTTCATCGGCGCCCGGTGCGACCACTACCGCTGCGACGCCTTCCAGACCCGCCTGCTGCTGCAGCGCACGGTGTGCCTGCGCGGCCGGGACGCGGCACGGCTCTTCTACGACGCGGAACGGTTCGAACGGCAGGGGGCGATGCCCCGCCGGGTAGAGGCGACGTTGCAGGGCGTCGGCGGCGTACAGGGGCTGGATGGTCCGCCGCACCGACGGCGCAAGGCGATGCTGATGTCGCTCATGACGCCGGACTCCATCGAGTCCCTGGTGCGGCAGTTTGAGCGGGAGTGGCAGGCGCAACTGGGTCGGTGGGAGCGGGACCGTCGCGTCGTTCTCTACGACGAGGTCGGCCGCATCCTCTGCCGGGCGGTCCACGCGTGGGCCGGAGTTCCCCTGCCGGAGTCCGACGTGCGGCGCCGTACCGACGACCTCCACGCGATGATCGACGGCCCGGCCGGGGTCGGCCCCCGGTACTGGCGCGGCCGCCGGGCCCGGGGTCGGGCCGAAGCGTGGCTGGCGGCGTTGGTGAGGCAGGTGCGGGCCGGTCAGCTCGACACCGAGCCGGAGCGCCCGCTGCGCGTCGTGGCGGAGTACCGGGACCAGCAGAACCGGCTGCTGCCACCACGCACCGCCGCCGTCGAGATGCTCAACCTGCTGCGCCCGACCGTGGCCGTCGACCGGTTCGTCACCTTCACGGCGCTGGCCCTGCACCACCACCCCGAGTGGCGGAATCTGCTGCGCTCCGGCCTGGCGCCGGCGGAGCCGTTCGTGCAGGAGGTCCGCCGGTACTACCCTATTGTTGCGCTTCTCGCGGCCCGGACCCGGCAGTCCTTCGACTGGCATGGTTTCCACTTCCCACGCGGGCGGCGGGTGGTGCTGGATCTCTACGGCACCAACCACCACCCGGACATCTGGGCCGAGCCGGACGAGTTCCGCCCGGAACGGTTCCGGCACTGGTCCGGCGACGCCTACCGCTTCATCCCGCAGGGCGGCGCCGACCACCACACCGGGCACCGGTGTGCCGGCGAACGGCTGACCATCGAGCTGATGAAGGCAGCGCTGGACGCGCTGACCACCATGGCGTACGACGTACCGGACCAGGACCTGTCGGTCAGCCTGCGCCGCATCCCGACGCTTCCGCGCAGCGGGTTCGTCATGTCGAACGTGCGGCCGGCCGGATAGCCGCTGCCCCGCGGCCGGCCGTCAGGCTGGATCGCGCTCGCCCGGCAGTCCGCCGACGAGTCGCCGCAGGCCGCGCTCCGCCGGCCGCATCGGGGCGCTGCCGGTGCCGGCGCCGCTGGCCATCCC
>DASVMV010000398.1:0-3842 GCA_036384155.1 Micromonosporaceae bacterium | reverse complement strand
CTGGTGCCGCTGAGCCTGCTCGCCCTGCTGGCCATGGCGGTGCCCGCGAACGTCGCCGGCTTCGGGCCGCGCGAGGGCGTGGCCGCGTGGGCGTTCGGCGCCGCCGGCCTGACCGCGGCACAGGGCGTCGCCACCGCCGTGGTGTACGGCGCGCTGGTGCTCATCTCGAGCCTGCCCGGCGCCGCCGTCCTGGTGGTCCGGCGGATGCGCGTACCGCCCGCCGCTCTGCCCCCAGGCGCGGGTCGGCTCAGCAGCATCTGACAAGGGAGACCAATGGACGAAGCACTGCCACTCGCAACGGTCCGGACGCAGGTCACGGTGCCGCTGCGACTGCCTGATGGATACGCCACGACGGCGTGCGTGTTCTCGTTCGACGGGTTGGTGGACGGCCGGGAACATCTCGCGTTCGGCCTCGGGAACTGGGCGGCATCGCTGGACCGGCACGCCGACGGTGGACCCGCGCCGCTGGTCCGGCCGCACAGCGAATGCCTGACCGGGGATGTGTTCGGCAGCCAGCGGTGTGACTGCGGCCCGCAACTGCGCGAGGCGGTCGAACGGATCGCGCGGGCCGGTGGTTTCCTGCTCTACCTCCGGCAGGAAGGGCGCGGCATCGGGCTGTACCCCAAGCTCGACGCGTACGCGCTGCAGGACGGCGGCCTGGACACCTACGAGGCGAACCTCGCCCTGGGTCACCGCGAGGACGAGCGCGACTACACCGCCGCCGCCCAGATGCTGGTCGCCCTGGGCGTGGAGCGGGTCGCTCTCCTGACCAACAATCCGGACAAGGCAGAACAGCTCAGCCGGCTCGGCGTGACGGTGACCGAACGGGTGCCGACCGGGGTGTACCTGTCCCCAACCAACGCCGACTACCTGACGGCCAAGGCCAGCCGCGCCGCCCGCACCCTCGACCTCGGGCTCGTCCGTGACTGAGCGACCCTACGTCCTGCTCAGCTGCGCCACCTCGATGGACGGCTACATCGACGACGCCAGCGATCAGCGGCTGCTGCTGTCCAACTCCGAAGACCTCGACCGGGTCGACGCGCTCCGTGCCGATTGCGACGCGATCCTGGTCGGCGCCTGCACCATCCGTCTGGACAACCCCCGGCTGATGGTGCGCTCACCGCAGCGCCGAGATCTGCGGATCGCGCGCGGGCTGCCGGCTTCGCCGACGAAGGTCACGGTCACTGGCCGCGGCGACCTCGACCCGGCCGCCCGATTCTTCGCCACCGGCGACACCGACAAGATCGTGTACTGCGCCACCGCGGCGGTGGACAAGACCCGGGAGCGCCTCGGCCGCCTCGCCACTGTCGTGGACGCAGGCGAGCCGGTCGACTTCCCGCGGGCGCTGGCCGATCTCGCCGCCCGGGGCGTGCGCCGCCTGATGATCGAAGGCGGCGGATCCATCCACACGCAGTTCCTCACCGCCGCACTGGCCGACGAACTGCACCTGGTGATCGCTCCATTCTTCGTGGGCGACCGCCGCGCGCCCCGCTTCGTCGGCGACGGCCGGTTTCCGTGGCATCCAGCGCGCCGCGCCCGGGTTGCGGAGGTACGCCAGATCGACGACGTCGTGCTGGTGCGCTACGCCCTGTCCGACCGCTTCGGCGCGGCGTGATCGACTGCGGCCGCCCCGGGCGCGGCTCGCTCGCCGGCGCCCACGAGTTCGATCGCGGCGCCGCCGAGCGAGCCGTCCGCGGAGGCCGCGGCTACCGTCGTACGACGGTGAAGCCGCCCGGGAGCACCAGCGCCGATACGGTGGCACCGCCGGCGGTGGCCCGGGACCGCCGTACGCCGTCCGCGTCGTAGGTCTCGATGACGGCGGCCCCCGACCCGGGAACGGTGACCGTCACGGTCTGGGGGGCGCGAGCGGCGCTGCGCAGCATTGCCGTTGCGTGTCCGTCGCCTTCGATCACGTACCGGGACACCAGCGGTTCGAGCATGACCGCGTCGACCACGGCGTCGTCGCCGGTCGAGGTCGCCATCAGCTCGGTGGTGCCGGGGCGCAGTTCGCCGGCTCCGGTCGGCGTCACCGGAAGCAGGGCCCCCGGCGCCGGTGAGGCGCCCTGCGGACCGATCTGCCCGTGCCGGACTCTGCCTAGGGCGTGGAGATCGCCCGCTGTCCCGCCGGACCAGCGCGTGGCGGCCGAACTGCCGGGCCGCAGGTCGACGACCGGAAGGACCAGTCGGGGCTGGGCCGCCGCCGGCACCGGCCAGTGGGCGTCCGCGCCGGCGGGCATCCGGACATAGCTGCCGCCGCTGACCAACGATTCTCCGGTCCACGCCGAGGCCGGGGTTACCACGGTCGCGCCGCCGGTCAAAACCGCCTGCTCGGCCTCCACCGTCGTGGTGCCGAGCCGCTCCACGATGCGGCCCTGCCGGGCGAGCGCGGCCACGTCCGGTCGGGCGTCCAGCGCCAGCATGCTGAGCAGGCCGTGGATCGTGGACTCCGCGCCGGAGTTGCGGTTGACCGTTCCGTCACCGGCGATGCCGTCGACGGTGCGCCCGGTGGCCGGGTCGTACGCGGCGACGCCGGCCGCGTTGGCGCCGAAGTACCAGGCGGCGGTGATCCCGGCAAGCTCGCGGAACCCGGCGCTTCCGGTCGCGTCGGCGACGGCGACCAGCGACTGCACACGCGAGTCGACGCCGTAGGCGATCTGGGTGCGGTCCGAACGGGTGGGCAACCGTCCGTTGTCCGGGCCGCCGGAGGTGAGCAGCCACGGGGTGAAGACCGCCGAGTCGGTCACCGCCGGGCGGAGCAGCCGCCGGTCGTCGAGCGCCTGCCCGGCTCGCGCCAGCGCGGCGGGCATCTGCGATGCCCAGGCGTGCCAGACCGACAGGGACAATGCCCACGGGCGTACCGCCCCGAACGGCCACTCGCGGACGTCGCCGTCGGAGAGCGCCGCGATGCCCTCGGCGAACTGGCTCAACGCCCGCCGGCCGGCGGTGTCAGCACCCGCTTCCACGTACGCGGCCAGCCCCAGGACGGCCTCCGCGGTGGCGTCCGCGCCGTCCACGATGAGCCACGCCGGCGTGCGCTCGCCGTCGATGATCTGCCACGTGCCGTACCGGACGAGCACCTGGCGCTCCAGCGCCGCGATGGCCAGGTCGAGTCGTTGCCGCAGGAACGACGCGAACTGCGGGTCGGCGGTCCGCCAGGCGGCGTACCCCTCTCCCAGCGCCCAGACGGTCCGCGCCAACCAGTACGACGGGCCGCTGTCGGAGGGGTCGGGCAACTCCTTCGGCTCGGCACTCGGGTTGAGCGTGCCGTCCGGCTGCATCCACAGCACCACGTTGCCCGCGTTCGGCCCGCTCGCCGTCTGCAGGTACGTGAGCCCGCGCAGCAGGGCGTACGACGCGTCCCGGCTGGCGGCGGCTCCGGTCTGCCGCCAGTGCCGCAGATACACCACCGCGGCGCGGGCGATGTCGTCGGCGTTGTAGGCGCCCTGCCCCCAGGTGTTGGTGTCCGGGTGATAGGTCCCGCCGCCGACCCGGCGGAACGTCCCGTCCGGATTCGGCTCGGCGTACGTCCACAGGACGCCGATCTGCGGCGTTTCGGCGAGCCGGTAGGTGGTGTGTCCGGCCTGCGCCGGCGGGCTTACCTGATCGCGCAGGAAGTCCAGGTGAGCCAGGTTGGTCAGCGGGCCGGCCGGGGACGGTGCGGCCGCGACGGGTTGCGCGATCCGGGTGGTGGCCTCAGCCGGTGCCGACGTGAGCAGCGGAGTGGTCAGGGCGAGGCTGCCCAGCAGCAGCGATCGGCGTTTCATGGCGGACTCCTCCGTCGGGACGAATGGGGGACTGGTGCGGGCCGGGGCCGGCGGCGTTGCCGACCCCGGTTGCTGGAC
>DASVMV010000397.1:0-8722 GCA_036384155.1 Micromonosporaceae bacterium | reverse complement strand
CGGTCGCCGGGGGGTACGGTGCAAGGCATGCAGGGCACGGTGGCCACCTTCGACCGGCGGACCCGAACCGGAACGCTGCTGCTCGACGACGGCACCGAGCTCGCCTTCCCGGCGTCGGCGTTCGACGCGTCGGGACTGCGGCTGCTCCGGCTCGGCCGACGGGTTCGGATCGACGCCGACGCATCAGGCTCGGTGGTCCGGATCACCCTGCCGACGTTCGACTGAGCAGCAACGGAGGCTCAGTTGATTTCTGCGTTCCCGTCATTCGGGTCATGATGAACGGGTGAACAGCTCCTCCGCGGAACAGCCAGCCACCCCGGGCCGCTCCGCCGACTCCGACGAGGCCGTCAACGGCTCCCGGATCGCCACCGGCGACCGCCGGCGCCATCGCGACGGCCGCTTCATCAAGGCGTCGGACGAGCCGGACCGCGCGGCCGGCCGAGGCGCTGCCGAGGTCGACAGCTCCTCGGGCCTCGAAGAAACGTACGACGACAGCGGTGCCCGGTTCGCCACTCACCGCGTCGGCCCACCGCCCGGGGACGAGATCGCACCGGGAGTGGAGCAACTGCCCGAGGACCGGTTCTTCAACCGGGAGATCTCGTGGCTCGACTTCAACGGGCGGGTGCTCAGTCTGGCCGAGGATCGGGCGACCCCGCTGCTCGAACGCGCCAAGTTCCTGGCCATCTTCGCCAGCAATCTCGACGAGTTCTACATGGTGCGCATCGCCGGGCTCAAACGCCGCCTTCAGGCGGGACTGCCGATCCGCGGTGGTGACGGGCTGCCGCTGCGCACCCAACTCGAGCTGATTTCCAGCAAGGCCGCCGACCTGGTCGACCGCCACTCCGTCTGCTTCCTGGACGATGTCCTGCCGCAACTGGCCGCCCACGACATCCACCTGCTGCGCTGGTCGGACCTCGATGCGGGCGAACGCGACCAGATGCGCAGCTACTTCCGGCAGTCGATCTTCCCGGTCCTCACTCCGCTGGCGGTGGACCCGGCCCACCCGTTCCCCTACATCTCCAACCGGTCCCTGAACCTCGCCGTGACGGTGCGCGACCCGGACGGTGGGCCGGAACTGTTCGCCCGGATCAAGGTGCCCAACAACGTGCCGCGCTTCGTCCGGGTGGAGCGCGACGGGCCGGGCGACTGGTTCCTGCCGGTGGAGGAAGTCATTTCCACGCACCTGGGGCTGCTGTTCTCCGGCATGCAGATCGTCGAGTGCCACCTGTTCCGGGTAACCCGCAACACCGAGGTCGAGGTCGACGAGGACCGCGACGAGGACCTGCTGCAGGCCCTCGAACGGGAACTGGCCCGCCGCCGCTTCGGCCCGCCGGTACGGCTGGAGGTGGTCGCGTCGATCTCCGACCACGTACTCAACCTGCTCGTCCGCGAACTGGACATGGACCGTCAGGACGTGTTGAAGATCCCGGGGCTGCTCGACCTGTCGTCGCTGTGGCAGATCTACGACGACTGCGACCGCCCGGAACTCAAGTTCCGCCCGTTCGTGCCGGCCACCCATCCACGCCTGGTCGAGGGTGAGGTGCCGCGCAGCGTGTTCGCCACCCTGCGCGACGGGGACATCCTCGTGCACCAGCCGTACCACTCGTTCTCGACCAGCGTCCAGCGCTTCGTCGAGCAGGCGGCGGCCGACCCCAACGTCCTGGCCATCAAGCAGACGCTCTACCGCACCAGCGGTGACTCGCCGATCGTCGACGCCCTCATCGACGCGGCCGCCGCCGGCAAGCAGGTGGTCGTGCTGGTCGAACTCAAGGCGCGATTCGACGAACAGGCCAACATCGGCTGGGCGCGGATGCTGGAGCGGGCCGGCTGCCACGTCGTCTACGGCCTCGTCGGGCTCAAGACGCACTGCAAGACCGCTCTCGTCGTACGTCAGGAGGGCGACCAGATCCGCCGCTACTGCCACATCGGCACCGGCAACTACCACCCGAAGACCGCGCGGCTGTACGAGGACTTCGGCCTACTGACCGCCGACCCGGAGGTGGGTGCCGACCTGACCGACCTGTTCAACGTGCTTACCGGATACAGCCGCCAGACCGGTTACCGCCGGCTGTTGGTGGCCCCGCACGGCATCCGCACCGGCATCATCGAGCGGATCGAGCGGGAGATCGAACTCACCCGGCTCGGCTCGACCGGCCTGGTCAAGATCAAGGCCAACGCGCTGGTCGACGATGAGCTCGTCGACTCGCTCTACCGGGCGTCGCGCGCCGGCGTGCACGTCGACCTCGTCGTACGCGGGATGTGCACCTTGCGGCCCGGCGTACCCGGGCTGTCGGACAACATCCGGGTCCGGTCCATCCTCGGCCGGTTCCTGGAACACTCGCGAATCTTCCGCTTCGGCAACGGCGGCGCGGCCGACTTCTGGATCGGCTCGGCCGACCTGATGCACCGCAACCTCGACCGACGGGTCGAGGCGCTGGTACAGGTCACCGATCCGGTGGCCAGAGCCGAACTGGACCGGGTGCTGAGCGCCGCCATGGCCGACGACGTCGCGTCGTTCGAGTTGTCGGCCGACGGCACCTGGACCCGCCGCGTCTCCACCCCGGAGCGCCCTCTGATCAACCTGCAGGAGGCGTTGCTGCGCCGGGTCGGCGTCACCGGCTGAGTCGGCGGCGGGCAGATAAGCTGGCTCGATGCTGGAGGAGGAACGGAAGTACCAGGTGGACACCGGCTTCACGGTGCCCGACCTGCCCGTGCCCCCCGGCGGCCGGGTAGTCGCCGCGTCGCCGGTCACCCTTACGGCCACCTACCTGGACACGGCCGACCTGCGGCTGGCCCGGTCCGGCGTCTCGCTGCGGCACCGCAAGGGTGACCGGGAACCGTGGACGGTCAAGCTGCCCGCTGATCTCCCCGGCGTACGGCATGAGATCTCCCGTCCGGGCAAACCCGGCCGGCCGCCGGCCGACCTCGTCGAGCTGGTCACCGCATTCACCCGCGGCGCCGAGCTGCGTCCGGCGGTGGTCGTCCGCACCGTGCGGCAGGCGTACGAGGTCCGGGACGCCGGCGACCGGGTGCTGGCCGAGTTGGCCGACGACGCCGTCGCCGTGATGGACGGAAAGCGGATTGGCAAACGGTTCCGCGAGATCGAGGTGGAGCGCAAGGACGGCGACGGTACGCTCCTCGACCGGATCGAGGCGGTTCTGCTGGAGGCAGGTGCCCGGCGAGGCGAGTTCGTCGCCAAGCACATCCGGGCGCTGGATGCCGCCGCGACGGCGGACCCCGACCTGGTCCCGGCGGGTGACCTCGACAAGAAGCCGACCGCGGGCGATGTGGTGACCAACGCCATCCGGCGTAACGTCGGCCGGCTGCTCGCGCACGACCCGCTCGTGCGGCTGCGGGCCCCGGTCGGCGACGACGACACCGCCGTACACCAGATGCGGGTGGCATGCCGCCGGCTGCGTAGCGACCTGCGCACGTTCCGACCACTGGTCGAAAAGGACTGGGCGGGCGGGCTGCGGGACGAGCTGAAATGGCTGGCCGATGCCCTCGGCGCGGCCCGCGACGCCGAGGTGCTGCGGGCCCGGCTGCGGGTCACCGCCGAGGCCGACCCGTTGAAGCCACCGGACCAGGCCGCGATTGCCCAGATGGACACGGCGCTCGAGGCCCGGCATGAGGCGGCGCTCGACGCGCTCGACGACGCGCTGCGGTCCGACCGCTATCTCGCCCTGGTCGAGGCTCTGGTGGCGGCCACCCGCGCGCCCGAGCTGACCCGGCAGGCCGAGCGGCCCGCGAAAGACGTTCTTCCCCGGCTGGTTGCCCGGCCCTGGCGACGCCTCGTCGCCGGCCGCAACGGAGCGACGGGAGCGGCCGACCTGGATCCCGCAGCGCCGGACGAGCAGTGGCACGCGGTCCGCATCAACGGCAAGAAGGCCCGGTACGCCGCCGAAGCGGTCGCCCCGGTGCTCGGTGGCGGCGCGGCGAAGCTGGCCAAGTCCCTGTCCCGGCTGCAGAACGTGCTTGGCGAGCACCAGGATGCGGCAGTCGCCGGGCAGACGTGGCTCTCCCTCGCGGCCGCCGACCCGCGTGACCACTCCCTGGCCGTGACCGCCGGACGGCTCTTCGAGCGGGAACGTACCGCGATCCGGACCGCCCGCGCCGAATTCGCCCCGGCTTGGCGGCGGGCGAGCAGGCGCAAACGGACGGACTGGTTGGGGTGACGACGGTCCGTGCGGCGGGAGGTGTGGTCTGGCGGCCGGGCCGGGCCGGCGTCGAGGTCTGTGTCGTGCACCGGCCCCGCTACGACGACTGGTCGCTGCCGAAGGGCAAGTTGGAGCCGGGTGAACATCCGCTCGTCGCCGCGGTGCGGGAGGTCGGCGAGGAGACCGACGTCCGGGCGATTCCGCAGGTCCGCCTGCCGCGCGTGAACTACGTGATGCGTGACGGCATTCCAAAGACCGTCGACTACTGGTCGATGCGTGCCTGTGGCGAGGGTGGCTTTCAGCCGCACACCGAGGTCGACGAGGTGCGGTGGCTGCCGGTGGAGGCTGCGGCCCAACAGCTGACCTACTCCCACGACGTGCGAGTGGTGCGCGAGTTCGCGTCGCTGCGACCGGTGACCGCCGTACTGGCCCTGGTCCGGCATGCGAGCGCCGGCAAGCGCGGCACCTGGGCGGGACCGGACGACGCCCGCCCGCTCGACGAGCACGGTCTCGGGCAGGCCCGGGCGCTCGCGCCGCTGATGCAACTGGTCCAGCCGGGACGCCTCCTGGCGGCCACGGTACGCCGGTGCGTGCAGACGTTGGATCCGCTGGCCGAGCGACTCGACCTGCCCATCGAGGCTGACCCGGCGCTCGACGAGCCGGCGCCGGGACAGGATCCCGAGGGGAACGCCCACGCGGCCGCCGGCCGGCTGGCCCGCCTCGCGGCGGAAGGCGCGGCTGCGGTGTGCAGCCAGGGAAAGGTGATTCCCGGCGCGCTGGCGCGCCTGTCCGGCGGTGCGGCCAACGATTTCGCCACGCCGAAGGGCACCGGGTGGCTGCTCGCCTTCACCGACGGTCGGGTGGTCGCCGCGGACCGCCTCGTGGCCGCAGACCCGGACGGACCCGAGTCGCCGCTGCCGGCGTCGGACGACAGCAGCAGCCGGCTCTGAGACCGGACTGCCAATGCCATGGGCGCCCGTCCCCAGACGGGCGCCCACGGCACCGCCTCACCGCCGCGCGGTGGTCTTCCGGGCGGTGGTCTTCTTCGCCGCGGTCTTCTTGGCTGTGGTCTTCTTGGCTGCGGTCGTCTTCTTGGCCGCGGTCGTCTTCTTCGCCGCGGTCGTCTTCTTTGCCGCGGTCGTCGTCTTCGCACCGGCCGCCTTCCTGGCGGCGGTGGTCTTCGCGGCCGTGGTCTTCTTCGCGGCAGCAGTCTTCTTCGCGGCCGTCGTGGCGGCGGCCTTCTTGGCCGCCGTGACCTTGGTGGCCTTCGCCGCCCCAGCCGCCTTCTTGGCGGCGGTCGTGGTCTTCGGCACCTTGCCGCTGGCCACCATGTCCTTGAAGCCGGCGCCCGCACGGAACGTGGGCACCGACGTCTTCTTGACCTTCACCGCCTCGCCGGTTCGAGGATTGCGGGCTGTTCGGGGTCCGCGGACGCGCTTTTCGAACACTCCGAATCCGGTGATTGCCACCTTGTCGCCCTTGGTGACGGCCGCCTGGACCTCGGTGAGGACCGCGTCGAGCGCGGCCGTCGCCGCCTTGCGGTCTCCGAGGCGCACAGCGAGCGCTTCGATGAGCTCGGCCTTGTTCACGACTTTTCCTCCTGATGTGCAACTGACTCGACGCGAGCCATTCTGCGCGCACGGTATGCCCTGCGCCACCAGGACACAAACATTCGTGGGAAAAAAACTCGTTGTCTCGTAACGGATTTCCGGCCGGGTTGGGGCGAGGCCGGCCGCAAAGGCCTTGTCGGGAAGGCGATCGGAGCGGCTCGAAGGGCCGGCCGGGTTAACTCACCGCCGGCAGAAAGGGTGGCCGACTCCGTTCGTACGCGGCGATAGCCGCCTCGTCGCGCAGGGTCAGTCCAATGTCATCCATCCCCTCCAGCAGCCGCCAGCGGCTGAACTCGTCCAGCGGGAACTCCCAGATCCGCCCCCCGGCGGCAATCTCGCGGGACGCGACATCGACGCGAACCGAGGTAGTGGCATCCGCCTCTACGAGAGCCCACAGCAGTTCCACCACAGTCAATTCAAGCTCGATCGGCAGGAGCCCGTCATTGAGCGCGTTCTGGCGGAAGATGTCGCCAAAGCCGGGGGCCACGACGACCCGGAACCCCCAATCCCGCAGAGCCCAGACGGCGTGTTCCCGAGACGAGCCGGTGCCGAAGTCCGGCCCGGCGATCAGAATGGACGCCCCCGAATAGCGGTGATCGTTGAGCACGAATTCCGGATCTTCCCGCCACGCCGCGAAGAGACCGTCCGCGAATCCGGTGCGGGTCACCCGCTTCAGGTACACGGCGGGAATGATCTGATCGGTGTCCACGTTGGAGCGGCGCAGGGGAACTGCCCGCCCGGTGTGCACGGTGAACCGGTCCATCGCTACCTCCGAGACGTGGTCACAGCTCGGCCGGGGCGGCCAGCCGGCCGAGCACGGCCGTGGCGGCCGCAACCGGCGGCGACACCAGGTGGGTACGAGCGCCCCGGCCCTGGCGCCCTTCGAAGTTGCGATTGGACGTCGATGCCGCCCGTTGGCCGGGCAGGAGCGTGTCCGGATTCATGCCGAGGCACATGGAGCATCCGGCAAACCGCCACTCGGCGCCAGCGTCGAGGAAAACCCGGTGCAGCCCTTCCGTTTCGGCCGCGGCGCGGACGGCCGCCGACCCCGGCACCACGAGCATCCGTACGCCGTCGGCCACCCGGCGACCGCGCAGGACGGTGGCCGCGGCCCGCAGATCCTCCAGCCGCCCGTTCGTGCACGACCCGACGAAGACCACATCGACCGGCACGGTGCGCAGCGGAGTGCCGGGCCGCAGGTCCATATAGCGCAGCGCCCGATGAGCCGCCGCCCGCTCCCCCTCGCTGTCGAACGCGTCCGGGTCGGGCACCACGCCGTCCAACGGAACGCCCTGTGCGGGGTTGGTCCCCCAGGTTACGAACGGGGCGATCCGGGTGGCGTCGAGCGTCACCTCGGCGTCGAACCGCGCGCCCGGGTCGCTGGCCAGTCCGCGCCAGTGCCGTACGGCCGCATCCCAGGCGGCGCCCGTGGGTGCGTACCGGCGGCCCTGCAGGTAGGCGAACGTCGTCTCGTCCGGGGCGATCATTCCGGCCTTCGCACCCCACTCGATCGACATGTTGGCCAGGGTCATCCGGCCCTCCATGGACAGCCCCCGGATCGCCTCTCCTCGGTACTCGACGACGTGGCCCCGACCGCCGCCGGTGCCGACTTGGGCGATGAGCGCCAGCACGAGGTCCTTCGCGGTCACGCCGGGACCGAGCCGGCCGTCGACCGTCACCGCCATCGTCTTCGGCCTTTTCTGCGGCAGGGTCTGGGTGGCCAGTACGTGTTCCACCTCGCTGGTGCCGATGCCGAAGGCCAGTGCGCCGAAGGCGCCGTGGGTGGCGGTGTGTGAATCGCCGCAGACGATCGTCATCCCCGGCTGGGTGAGCCCGAGTTGGGGCCCGATCACGTGCACGATGCCCTGATCGGCGTCGCCCAGCGGATGCAGCCGTACGCCGAACTCGGCGCAGTTGCGGCGCAGCGCCTCGAGTTGAGCCCGCGAGACGGAATCGGCGATGGTGGACAGGTCGCCGCGCTGCGCGGCCTGCGCGGACTTCCCGTACCAGGTCGGCGTGTTGTGATCCTCCGTCGCGAGCGTGAGGTCGGTACGTCGCACCCGCCGGCCGGCCTGCCGAAGCCCGTCGAAGGCCTGGGGGCTGGTCACCTCGTGCAGCAGGTGCAGATCGACGTAGAGCAGATCCGGCTCGCCATCGGCGGACCGTACGACATGTGCGTCCCACACCTTTTCGGCCAGCGTCCGCGGCGCGGCCCGGTGCGACTCGCCTCCCACCATCTGGACATCCTAAATTCTGGGAGTATTGTTTCGTCTCGTGGGACACAGTATGAGCGGTGTCGGCGTCCTCGACAAGGCGGTGGTCATCCTTTCGGCCTGCGTCGACGGCGCCAGCCTGGCGGAACTGGTCGAGCGGACCCGGTTGCCGCGGGCCACCGCACATCGGCTCGCCCAGGCCCTGGAGACCCACCGGATGCTGGTGCGGGACACGCAGGGGCGCTGGCGGCCCGGCCCGCGGTTGGGTGAACTGGCCAACGCGGCGCCGGACGTACTGCTGTCGGCGGCCGAGCCGCTGCTCGCCGCCCTCCGGGACGCCACCGGGGAGAGCGCCCAGCTCTACCTGCGCCGTGCGGACGAACGGGTGTGTGTCGCCGCGGCGGAACGGGCCAGCGGCCTGCGCGACACGGTCCCGGTCGGTGCGGCCCTGCCGATGACGGCCGGATCGGCCGCGCAGATCCTGCTGGCGTGGGAACCGCCAGAGGCGGTGATGCCGTTGCTTCCCCGGTGCAAGTTCACCGCCCGCACGCTCGCCGAGGTGCGCCGGCGCGGCTGGGCGCAGAGCGTGGCCGAGCGCGAAGCGGGCGTCGCCAGCGTCTCGGCGCCGATCCGCGACCGCGCCGGGCGAGTCATCGCGGCGATCAGCGTCTCCGGCCCGATCGAACGGCTCGGCCGCCGTCCCGGCGAGCGGCATGCGATGGCCGTTGTCCGGGCCGGCCAG